>DIXH01000101.1 GCA_002428605.1 Clostridiaceae bacterium UBA6085 | reverse complement strand
CTGGAACGGTAAAAGAAAATTTTTTTCATGATCAGGGCGCGGAAGGCATTTATCAGAAATGCCTCCGCGCCCCCTCCTTGACCATTAAAATTCAAATATGGCTATTAATAGTCATCCATGCCGAGACCCAGATAGGGGATGCAAAGCTTACCGGAGCAGATGGATTCACAACTTATTGGGAGAATCTGGTACCGGGACTCTATCAGATAATAGAGACACCGAAGACCGGATGGGCACCGATAACACCGGCTGACGGATCATTCGAGAAGGAGCTCAAGCCAGGAGAGACAGCAGGAGTAGAATTCACAGCGGAGTTCACGAATGAAGAGAGGGGCACGATTTGTGCAGTCAAGGTAAATACATTAGAAGTGGTTCTTGGAGGATGGGAATTCAAGCTTTATAAGATGAATGAAGCTGATGAATGGATACTGATATCTGCTAAGACAACAGATCTTGCTGTAAATGGAGGAAAGGTATGCTGGCCGGATATGACTCCTGGAATGTACAAGCTAGTTGAGACTCCTCAGACCGGATGGATTCCAATCAATCCTTCTACTGGAGAGACAACATTTGAGCTCAAGGCAGGTGAAACTGCAGGTCAGACATTCCTGCACACATTTATGAACCAGGCATACACATCACAGACCGCTTGGGGATATTTAGCTGGATCTGCGCTAGACTTCAGAGATGATACAGTATTCAACAAGCCGAAATTCTCCAACTGGGGCTGGACAAACGGACCGCTTGATGTTATGGGTACTGGAGAATATGTGCTTAGGATGTATGCCGGAGCAGGAGGTACACCTCTAAATGAGTCTCCTGAGGGATATGGGACATACGTCGGAGATGTTATAGTCAGCTACAATGAAGGTGTTGTTACTGTAACATATGAGATTGATGATCCTCCGTTCATTCTTGATGCCGCTCATCTTTATGTCGGAGTAGATAGGCTTCCTAAGGTAGGGTCAAAAGAAACTGTCAGCCCTGGTAAGCTTGTTAGTCCGATTGGCGAGCCAATCAACTTCAATGGCACACCAGGATTTGATGGATTTGTTTATGTAGCAGCTCATGCAGTTGTAATTGTTCCGGGAGATTGATATTAGCGACATAGTAAGCGATAGCGGCTTGTCATATAGGACCAGCGAGGGCCCCGGCGGAAGCGCCGGGGTTTCCTTTGACTAATGTATGTATGCTGTAAATTTTCCGTGAAGCGGTCTGAAAATGAACTATAATGCTATGAAGGGTATATAATGGAGACAAAGATGAGGAGGTGGAATCATGGGTCTATTCAGTAAACTGACAGGAAAGGACAGGGCAGAAAGCTGGAAGCTTCTAAGCGAGGAGATGGGTGCTCAATTCATTGATCGAGGTATGCTAAAGGGTGGTCCTAAGGTTGTAGTAACCTACAAGAACTGGGAAATCGAAATGGATATGTATACAGAGAATAACCATAACGACCATGATAACCGCAATAGGATTGGTAATGATACGGTAACACACTATACAAGAATAGTTGCTCCATTTGTTAAGAAGAGCGACTATAGCCTGAATATACACAGGGAAAGTGGGATTTCAAAGGCTATGAAGATATTCGGTGGCCAGGACATTGAAATTGGTAATCCCGAATTTGACAAAAATTATAAGATTAAGAGCAATGATGAAGATAAGACAATTGCCCTGTTCAAGAACGAAAAGTTCAGCAATATAATTACTGGGAATATAGGAAATGGACTGCTGGAGATTGAAGACATCAAAGGGCTGTTCACAAAAAAGGATAATGTCACGATGAGCAAGGTCTCATATAAGGTAGTCGGTGAAATACTTGACCATGAGTGGCTGAAATCATTGTTCATGATGATAGGCTATACATTGGATCAGATGGTTGAGATCGGTAAGGCATCTGAAAAGCCGGTTAGTGAACTTGCGTATTCACATGATGACAAATGAAAAAAATCCTGGGTTTAAAACCCAGGATTTTTCTATGCGGCTTTCCTGCCGCTGTAAATCTTGTATCCGATGAATCCTGCAATGGCAATGAATATTGCTCCATATGCCACGTTGCTGTAGACGTCCATGAACTCGAGCACCTTTTCCCAGTTTTCACCTAGCATTGCACCTGCAGTTACAAGTGCTGTATTCCATATGAGGGTACCGAGTGTGGTGTATAGAAGGAATAGGTTGAATTTCATCTCAGCCATTCCTGCAGGGATTGATATAAGGCTTCTTAATATGGGCACCATCCTGCAGAAGAAGATCGTACGGTAACCATATTTGTCAAACCACGCATCAGCCTTGTCGAGGTCTGATAACTTAAGCCTTAATATGTGACCATACTTTGTTACTATGACATCAAGCCTCTCCCTGTTCAGGATGTGACCGATATAGTAGAGGATTACGGCTCCAAGAAGGCTTCCGATCGTAGCGGCGATTATAGTTCCAATGACCGTCATGCTTGTGCTTGTGGTCATAAAGCCTCCGAAGGTAAGTATGACTTCGGAAGGAATGGGAGGGAATACATTTTCGAGCAATATCAGTAAAAATGTACCTATGTATCCGAATTTTTCCATGATCTCAATGATATAAGATTGCATTATGTGTACCTCGCTATAATATTAGGCTCAAAAGCCATACCCACATATTATAACCCAAATATTAACAGCATCTGAAATAATTGATGAAATTCTTCGGTAAATATGATGAAAAACCATGGATAAATCAGGCACTCTTCTTAAGTGAAGCATTTGGTTTTTTTCCATCGACTATAATCATGTCCGATATGGTCGATACGGGACACACTGTACACCAGGTCCTGGGCCTGTAAAGTGCTCCCAGGATAAGGCCGAACGTTGTAGTAGTCATCATCATGGAGTACATCCGAAATGACAGATGCGTCAGCCATGGGGCTAACCCTTCTATGCTAAAAAGCTGAGGGAATTGAATGGGTATAGGTATTACTATCATGAACCTAGGGTAAAGTATGGGCATCATCTTGCCTGCAGCAACCCTTATTGTAGACATGGTCACGAAAAATAGGCTTATGGTGAAGTATACAAGAATGATCTTCTTGAGGTCACCGTTAAGGATGAATCTGGGTATCTTTCTTGTGGTTTTCTTTTTGAATTTACCCAGAGTTGTGAAAAGGCTGGCTCTCGGACAGTATCCGGTACACCAGGTTTTCTTCTTGTCCCTGTATGCCAGGGCAAATGGCAGAACCATGCATATGGTTCCGAGTAATGAAAAATGGATGTTTATAATGCCAAGTGCAAAAAACGCGACAGTGGCTAGATAAAGATATTTGTTGTTACGCAAGTTGTCACCTCTGTTTTTCTTTTGTTATGCCAGAATCAATCCCATAACAGCCCCGTAGATTATTGACCTTGTAGGGCTTGATGTTATCGGACAGCTCCCGGTTTTGCAGCCTACAATTTTGTAGTAAAGGAATCCCAGGACTCCACCTATAATCGGGCCGGTAATGTATCTTAATATCATTTTTTTCACTCCCTGTAGTTTGGATTTTTTGGATAATTTTATTCTGATATGCTCAATCGCCCTTGGGGACGATACTTGAATTATACGCAACGATGCATAGGGTGTCAATAATTGTTTAATGATTATCAAGGAAAGTAGTCTTTTCAGATTAGCAAATGGTTAACTTAATGTTAAGAATTCATTCGAGAATGATTATCCATTGTATATGCTTTTTTATAGGAATATAATGATGTCATATCAATTGAAGATGAGAGGTGACCTTTATGAAAGGCTATGTTTGCATGGTTTGTGGCTATATCTATGATCCGAAGGTTGGGGACCCTGATAACGGCATAAAGCCGGGGACTTCCTTCGAAGATCTTCCTGATGACTGGGTATGTCCTCTTTGTCAGGCGCCGAAAAGTGATTTTGAGCCAGAAGAGTAGACAAGACCTAAAAGAAATGTAAAAACAACAAAACCCCTTGAAATCAAGGGGTTTTGTCCATGGTACCCTCAGCGGGAATCGAACCCACATCTAATCCTTAGGAGGGACTTATTCTATCCATTGAACTATGAGGGCGGGTACAAAAGCTATTGTATAATAATGGGACTGGGATGTCAATAAAATGTGCGGGGTGTAATGAAAATTTTTCAGTCAGCAGACTTAGGATTTTCTTTATACCCCGCACTTATTTCATTAAATTATAGATTCTATGCCCTCTTCTTTTTTGTGACCAAAAGCATGACTATTCCGAATGCAATCGCCAGCAGCGAGATTATCTGTGCCTGCCTCAGTCCGAGGAACATCAGGCTGTCAGTCCTTAGTCCTTCAACGGCGAATCTGCCAATGGAGTACAGGATCATATACCAGTAGATGAGGCTGCCGTCAGCGCCCTGCTTCTTCTTTCCATAAAGATACATAAGTAATGCAAAGACCAGAAGGTTCCATATGCTCTCATAAAGGAATGTGGGATGGTAATATGTACCTCCAATCAGCATACCCTTCTGGATGAACTCAGGGAACATGGATATGAATTCCTGGGTCACAGGTCCGCCGTGGGCTTCCTGGTTGAAGAAGTTTCCCCATCTTCCGATTGCCTGGGCAAGAGGTATTGTCACTACAGCCGCATCAGCCATCTTGAGTACATAGCTCAGAGTCTTCTTGTGGACTGCCTTATAGATAAGAACTCCTATTGCAGCTCCTATGAGTCCGCCGTGAATGGCAAGTCCTCCACCTCTTACATCAAGTATCTTAAGAAGGTCTCCTTTGTACTGGTCCCACTCGAAAATGACGTAGTAAAGCCTTGCGCCTATCAGCGCTATGGGGAACGCGTAAAGGAAAGCATCCGTTATGTGGTCAAAATCCGTTTCCTTCAGACCTCTCTTCGTGTTGAACCAGGTAGCTGCGAGTGCAGCAAGGACTCCAATTGTTATCATTACGCCATACCAGGCGATATCGATTCCGAAAATATCAAATGCGACAGGGTTCATATTTCACCTCGTGTTGTTTTTTGTTCAATTATAACACAAGCAACCTTTAAGATTTCTTATAAGGCATCAAGGGTGTAATATGAAGGAAAAGGCAAGAGGGGTGGAGATAAAATGAAGATAGCTCATGTCGCGATCTGGACAAGAGACATTGAGGTGATGAAGGATTTCTACTGCACATATTTCAAGGGCACAGCAAATGAAAAATATGTCAATGATAAGAAGGGCTTTGAATCGTATTTTCTAAGGCTTGATGGAGAAACGAGCATAGAGCTCATGAGAAGGGTCGACATTGCTGGTGTCCCCGCAGCCGGAGCCACAGGATATGCACATATTGCCTTTGATGTAGGGAGTAGGGAAGCGGTTGACGAGATGACTGAGAGAATGGCTGCTTCGGGACTTATACACAGGGATGGTCCGAGGACTACGGGAGACGGGTATTATGAGTCGGTTTTCCTTGACCCTGAGGGCAACATGATTGAAATAACCTGCTAGATATTTTGGGATGCTGAAATGCATCCCTTTTCTATTCCCTGGGTTTCCATAGTCCCTCCATCCTTCTGCGAACCATGAAGACAGTGGCTGGTACCATCGAAATCCCCAGGATTATAAGTATGAGAATATGAAACTTGTCCTGAACTGCTTCAATGTTTCCGAACAGGAACCCGATAAGCGAGTAGAATGTGGCCCAGATAATGTTGCCTGTGATGTTGAATGCGGCAATATCCCTGTATTCGACGCGGGTGAAGCCGGCCACGAAAGGATTAAGGCCTCTGGCAACAGGTACGAACCTGGAGATCAGGAATGAGCGCCTTCCCTTGTGCTTATAGAAGTTTTTTGCCCTCTCCCAGTCTTCATGCCTGATGAACCTGTGGAAAGTTGCTGCATCATACCTTCCGCCAAAATATCTCCCGATCTGAAAGTTGAGCAGATCACCAAGAATTGTTGCAGCAATGAAGCCGATGATGAGGATCGGAAGATAAAGGTCACCTCTTGCAGCGAATGCACCCGCCGCGACAAGAAGGGAATCGCCGGGTAGGAACGCAGTAACGACACCACCGGTCTCCATGAAGATCATCACAAAAAGGACCAGATAGGCATAAGGACCGATATTCAAGATGAGCTCAGCTATGTGGGTGTCCAGGTTCGAAACATATCCTATCGCCTCATAGATCCAGTTCATCATACACCTCCAAACCCTTTATCTAAATGTATCGCAATAATCGGGGATTTGTCTGAACCAAATCTTACTAATTGGTAAACAATTGCGAAAAATAAAGTTTGGGAGATGCTTGTTCAATCACCACAGGGGGTTACAAAACATCAGCGCATTTGATATGCTTAAATTAGATGAATAAAAGGTTTACATTGCATAAAGATAATAGGTTAGATATATAATTTAGTTACTTAATCAGATAGAGGTGATGTTTATAATGGTCAAAGTGGTTGGATGGGGCGTAGGGAACATGGGCAAGGGTATCCTGGATATGCTCCTGAAAAAGAAGGGCATTGAAGTAGTCGGTGCAATCGGGAGGAGAACAGGCGTCGGGAAGGACATTGGTGAGCTTCTGGGGTTTGACAGCCCGGTTGGAATAAGGGTAGAGAACGATGCTGAGAAGGTCCTTGCTGAAACGAGACCTGATGTGGTCATACTTTCGATTAGCTCCTATGTCAGGGGAGTTGCAGATGAAATAGGACTTTGTGCAAGATATGGCGCAGATGTCATAACGATTGCGGAAGAGATGGCATATCCGTTCCGGACTGAACCTGAGCTGTCAAAGAAGTTAGACAGCCTTGCCAAAGAGATGGGCATTACGGTTCTCGGGACAGGTGTCAATCCAGGCTTTGTCCTGGACTCCCTCATTGCCGCGCTGACCTACGGGACTAGAAGCGTAAGACAGATAAAAGCAAGAAGGGTCAATGACCTGTCGCCATATGGCAGGACAGTTATGGAGGAGCAGGGGGTCGGACTCTCTGAGGTGGAATTCCTTGAAGGAGTGAAAGATGGAAGGGTACACGGACATGTGGGATTCCTGCAGTCAATACCGATGATAGCTGATGCAATCGGGCTTGAATATGACGAGATCATTGAGACAAGGGAGCCGATAATGTCCACTGTTGAGAGAAGGACAGACCTTGTCCATATAATGCCCGGCATGACAGCGGGCTGCAGCCACTCTGCGGTGGCCTACAGGAACGGCGTTCCAGTCATCATCCTTGAGCATCCTCAGCAGGTCAGGCCGGAGCTTGAGGGGATAGAGACCGGAGACTTCATTGACATTTATGGGGATCCGGACCTTCATGTTGTGATAAGGCCTGAGACCCCGGGCGGAATAGGCACGATCGCATCTGCAGTCAACATAATTCCGCAGGTCCTGTCATCGCCGCCAGGGCTCCTGACGATGATGGACATGAGCATACCCCACTGCATCATGGATGACTTCAGGAATCATATAAACAAAGGAGGGGATATCCGTGAAGGTACAAAAGGGGACCTGGGTAAGGATACATAGGATAGTCCTCAGTCCGGAGGAGAGGGCTGAAAACCTGCCTGAGGACACTGCAGGGGTTCCGCTTGAATCCTGGATCAAGGGGTTTCTAATGGAAGACTGTGAAACAGGAGAAACTGCAAGTATCCAGACCCTGACCGGAAGGATGGTATCAGGGACACTCGTTCAGGTCAATCCAGCCTACGACCATGGATTCGGGGAGGAATTCATCCCGGAGCTTCTATATATAGGAAGGGAACTTAGAATTCTCGTAAGGGAGGACAGTCATGGCGAAGGATGACAGCTACAGGGCTGTGATGGACAGAAGGAACGAGATCATGAAAAGGGCGATTGGCATGGATTATTCAAGCTTCGAGATTTCGCCGCTTTCATTCGATTATGAGGCCCTGATGTCGTCGACAGGCTATACCCTTGAAGACTGCATCAGGATCCAGAGTGACGCAGGAGTCGGCAAAACGCCTCTGCTCGAGCTTAAGAACCTGACAAATGCTGCAAGGCTTATTGCAGGAGGACAGAAGGGAGCGAGGATATTCATCAAGGATGAAGCTTCCAATCCGTCCGGAAGCTTCAAGGACAGGAGAGCCGCGATCTCAGTACACCATGCAAAAAGGTTGGGATACTCTGGAGTCGCAGCTGCAACATCAGGGAATTATGGTGCGGCAGTTGCTTCCCAGGCGGCAATGAAAAACCTGAAGTGCATCGTGCTTCAGGAGTGCTTCGATTCAAGGGGGATAGGCCAGCCGGAGATACTTGAGAAGCAGCGAAAGTGCGAGGCTTTAGGTGCTGAGGTGATCCAGCTGTCAGTAGGACCTGAGCTCTTCCACACGTTCCTCCTTACTCTTGAGGAGACTGGCTATTTCAACGCATCCCTATATTCATCGTTTGGAATAGCTGGGATCGAGACTCTCGGGTATGAGATAGCAGAGGAGACCTGGAGGCGCTTCGGAAGATATCCAGAAGCAGTGGTCGTCACACATGCGGGAGGCGGTAACCTTACAGGCACGGCAAGGGGCCTGATCAAAGGCGGAGCAGTTGAAACAAAGGTCATAGGCGCCAGTGTTGACCTTTCAGGTCTGCATATGGCTTCAGACACTGACTTCAACAGAAAATCCTTCACTACCGGTCATACTGGTTTCGGTGTACCTTTTGCAACTTATCCTGACAGGTCCGACGTACCGAGAAGTGCAGCGAGACCGCTGAGATACATGGACAGGTACCTTACAGTAAGGCAGGGCGAAGTATTCTACATGACTGAAGCCCTTGCCCAGCTTGAGGGACTTGAAAGAGGGCCTGCAGGGAACACCTCACTAGCTGCAGCGTTCGCAATATCAATGGAAATGGATAAAGACGAGATCATAGTTGTCCAGGAGACTGAATATACGGGTGCTGGGAAGCACCATCTCTCTCAGCTTTCTTTTGCAAGACAGAACGGCATAGAAATTTCCGTCGGGGACCCGAGAGAAGAGGTTCCGGGAAGGTCCATCGTGCTGCCTTCTTCGCCAGGACTCATTCGTCCTGTTGAGATGGACATGATGAAGCTGAGAAGGTCACTGGCAGGGAATCTTCTCAGCATGAGGAAGATAAGGTCGGTAGGCTTGGAAGATATCCAGTTCCTTATGGATGAAACGAGGCTTGACCAAAGTGAGGTTATTGGAGTGCTTGACGGATCAGGGATAATTCATCCCTGACTGGAGGTGTGGATATGGCTTTTAAGAGAGAGGATGATTTTGAAAAGAGGAGAGAGCATCTCAGGGGCCTGAGTGACGATGAGCTGAAGGAAAGGTTCTTCACTCTCGCGGAAAGGGTCACCGACCCTTTGGTTGAGCTTGCAAAAAACAGCACTACACCTTCAATCGAGAGGTCTGTGCTCCTTAGGATGGGATTTTCGAGTATTGAGGCCAAGGAGATAGTTCTGAGGATAATCGATGCAAATCTCTTGGGAAAGGGAGCGGGGAATGTGGTCCTGAAGGTTGCAGAGAAGCTCAGAGTAAACTATCTTGAAGCCGGGAGAAATCTGGCAGAAGGAATGCATATGGACCTTGCGATTGAAGCATTCAGGGGAGGCTCTGGCAATGGATCTCAGAACAGATGAAAAGATGGATATCGATGAGATACTGAAGGACCTTGCCTCCTACAGGCCGAAGCGTCATGGCTGGCACTGGAGGGAGAAGGCGGAAAGTATAAGGATGGGTCCCTTTGAATACAGGGAAATAACGAAGCCGCTTTCAAACTGTGTACCTCTTCCTTCATCCAGGTACTTCGGAGGAATAGACCCTCAGTGCGGTCCTGTGATAACAACTGAAATAGCTTCAGGAAGGTTTGAGGATGATATTCGCAGGATGAGGATGGCGGCATGGCATGGCGCAGACCATATCATGGTGATCAGGACTGCCGGACAGAGCCATTATGACGGACTCATCGAGGGGACCCCCCAGGGTATTGGCGGGATCCCGATAACAAGGAAGCAGGTGAGGGCACAAAGGAAGGCTCTTGACCTTATCGAGGAGGAAGTTGGACGGGAGATAAACTACCATTCGTACGTATCCGGGGTAGCAGGCCCTGAGATTGCTGTAATGTTTGCCGAAGAAGGGGTAAATGGCGCACATCAGGATCCGCAATACAATGTGCTTTACAGGAACATAAACATGGTAAGGTCCTTCGTTGATGCAGGAGAGGCCAAATGCATAATGGCATATGCAGGGATGGCTCAGATAGACGGGGCTCACAATGCAAATGCTACAGCCAGGGAGGCCTGGAAGGTGCTTCCGGAGCTTATGGTGCAGCATGCGATAAACTCCGTGTATTCACTTAAGGCGGGGATCAAAAAGGAGAACATCTGCCTTTCAACTGTTCCGCCTACTGCACCGCCTGCACCGTGCATGCGCCTTGACCTGCCATATGCTGTGGCTTTAAGGGAGTTATTTGGCGGCTTCAGGATGAGGGCGCAGCAGAATACGAAATATATGGAGTCAGACACGAGGGAGGCCACTGTAACGCACGTCCTGAACCTTCTGATTTCGGAGCTGACAGGCGCCGACATACAGTCTACGATTACCCCGGATGAAGGCAGGAACGTCCCGTGGTCCTACAACAATATTGCAGCTGTTAGCACTGCAAAGCAGGTTTTCGCAGGACTTGACGGGCTGATGGACATGATCAGCCTTAAGGATTCAGGTGACCTCAGGGAAAAGGTCAGGGAGATCAAGGAGAGGGCTGTGCTCTTCATGGAGGAGATCATAGAGACAGGGGGCTACTTCAAGGCAGTGGAAAACGGATTCTTCGTGGATTCCGGTTATTACCCTGAAAGGAACGGGGACGGTATAGCAAGGAGGATCGATGGAGGAGTTGCAGCGGGTACAGTGTACAAAAGGGATCCTGACTATATGGCTCCTGTCACGGCTCATTTCGGAAGCAACAATCTGCCTGCAGGGACAAATGAGCCTTCCGATCTCATAGGGGGTTCTACGTTCGAGAGGCATGAGAAGATAGCATACATAGACGAGCTTGATCCGGAGGACAATGTGGATGCAAGGCTTAAGGAGTCAAGGAAATATTTCTCAAGGGAACACATCAGGCCGGAGGCTGAGTGGGCAGGTGACGGAGTGGTGCTTCAGACAATGATGCTGCCATTCGACGAGGATACTGCAAAGGCTGCAGCGCTTGAGATCGGAAGAAGGCAGGGTCTCCAGGAGGTCGAGGTGGTACATACGCTTGTCATGCAGCCTGCGGAAGGAACCCTTGTTGAGATCAGGGGAAGGGTTGCATTTGACCTTGATGCGGCAAGCCTTGAGATCATGAGAAAGCCGGAGCTGCTGTCTGACGAGGAAATAAGGAAGGAAATATCTGAAAGGCCGATGAGGATAATCGCAGGCACGCTGGGTGAGGACGAGCATTCCGTAGGTCTTCGGGAGATAATCGACATCAAGCATGGTGGGATAGAGAAATATGGGTTTGAGTGCATTTACCTCGGAACCTCGGTGCCGGTTGAAAAGATGATCGATGCGGCTGTCGAAGCGAATGCAGATGCGGTACTTGCCAGCGTGATAATAAGCCATGATGGAGTACATTACAGGAATCTTAAGAAGCTCTGCGACACGGCCATTGAAAAGGGAGTCAGGGAAAGGCTCATCATCATCGGAGGAGGAACACAGATTTCGGATAAGCAGGCCGATCTGACGGGAATCGATGCGGGGTTCGGCAGAGGCACAAAGGGCATCCAGGTGGCTGATTTCCTCGTAAGGAAGAGACGTGAGGGACTGTGATCGGAGGAGGTGGGTTCCATGGAATGCGATGTCCTGGTTGCTGAAATAGGGAGCACGACCACCAAGGTCAATGCGTTCAGTGAAATTGACGGCATATGGTGCTTTTTAGGTCAGGGTCAGGGAGCCACGACAGTAGCTGAAGGAGATGTGACGATCGGACTGAAGTGTGCGACCGGTGACCTCTCAAGAAGGCTTGGTTGCAGCGAAATAACCGGCAGAGAATTCCTTGCCTCCTCAAGTGCAGCAGGCGGGCTCAGGATGACGGTTCATGGGCTTGTCCAGGATATGACCGTAAAGGCTGCAAGGGAAGCGGCACTTGGAGCAGGAGCCAATGTCAGCCTTGTAACCTCCGGGAAGCTCAGAAAAAGCGATATTGAAAGGTTGAAGGCTGTTTCGCCCAATATCATCATGATTGCGGGAGGTCTGGATCATGGGGAAAGGGAAACCTCTCTCCATAACGCAGGGATGATAAAGGGATCAGGATTAAAGGCTCCGGTGATTTATGCCGGCAACATAGAAAACCAGGATGAGATAAGAAGCATACTAAAGGATTATGACGGTAAGGTATATCTTGTAGACAATGTATACCCGAGGGTAGACGAGCTGAATGTGGAGCCGGCAAGAAGGGTGATCCAGAAGGTGTTTGAAGAGCATATCGTGGAGGCACCCGGAATGCAAAAGGTGCGTGAACTGGTAAATGGAAGGATCATGCCTACTCCGGGAGCTGTAATGGAGGCGGCAAAGCTGCTTTATGAAGTTCTGGGAGACCTTCTGGTAATCGATGTAGGGGGAGCGACCACCGATGTGCACTCTGTTGCTGAAGGCTCCGAGGAGATATCAAGGATACTGATTTCACCTGAACCGCTTGCTAAGAGGACGGTGGAGGGTGACCTTGGGGTTTATGTCAACAGGTGGAACCTTGCCGAACTGATTGGAATGGATGAGCTTCGGAAGGAATTCGGGAAAGGTGCAGGTGATTTGGTAAGCCAGCTTGGGCCGATACCAACAGAGCCTCTTGAATTGAAGATGGCGGCAAGGCTTGCGGAAAAGGCTGTCGAGGTATCTGTCAGGAGGCATGCCGGAGTCACGAGGCACCGTTATGGCGAGGCAGGAGGAAGGCGGGAGGTTGCTGAGGGAAAGGACCTGACATCGGTAAGACACATCATAGGGACTGGTGGTGCACTGTCGAGGCTGCCTGGAGGGAATGACATATTGGAGAGGATCCACAGGTTCGGAAAAGGAACGGAGCTGCTTCCGAAGAAGGAGGCTGAGGTTCATCTGGACACGAGGTATATCATGGCATCTGTCGGCGTTATGGCAGGCAGCTTCAGGGATGGTGCCCTCGAGCTGCTCAAGTGGAGCCTGGAAATATGATCCGGGCATAAGGGGGTGAGGACATGTATCCTCAGGTAGAGGTGGATCTAAAGAAGATTGAAAGAAACACCCAGACCATGGTCCATGACCTCGGTAAGAAGGGTATCAGTGTAATGGCAGTGACTAAGGGATTCGGGGCGAAAAGGGAAATCGTCCAGGCCATGCTTAAGGGCGGAGCGCAGTTCATAGCCGACTCGAGGATACAGAACCTGAAGAAGCTTAGGGATCTTCCGGCCAGGAAGGTGCTTCTCAGGCTTCCTCAGAAAAGCGAGATCGACGATGTAGTGCTGTATTCTGACTATAGCCTGAATTCGGAGATCGAGACGCTGAGGCTCCTTGGCGAATCTGCAATCAGAAGGAGAAGGATCCATAAGGTCATAATCATGGTGGATCTTGGAGATTACAGGGAAGGTATCAGGTACCACAAGGTTCCTGACTTCTGCAGGGAGGCTGTGAAGGTAGATGGTATTGAGATAGCGGGCTTCGGGGTGAATCTTACCTGCTTCGGCGGTGTCATACCCGAAAGCGATACACTGAAGAGGCTTGTTGAAATAACAGAGGCGATGAAGACGGAACATGGCCTGAATATAGAGATAGTTTCAGGTGGAAGCTCCTCAAGCGTATACCTGCTCTATGAGAATGAAGGGTTCCCTGAGGGGATAAACAACCTGAGGCTTGGAGAGGTGATCCTCCTTGGCAAGGAAACCGCATTTGGAAGGCATCTTGATGGGCTGCACGGCGATAACTTCATACTTAAGGCGCAGATCATAGAGGTCAAGGAGAAGCCATCTGTACCTCACGGGAGAATAGGGATGGATGCATTCGGGAACAAGCCGGTTTATCGTGACAGGGGCATCATAAAAAGAGCCATAGTTGCAATCGGAAAGCAGGATGTGGATCCGTCGGCAATATATCCTCTTGAAGCTGATGTGGATATAATAGGTGCAAGCTCGGACCACATGATTCTGGATGTATCGAGGTCGGTCAGGGAGTATAATGTAGGTGACGTCCTGAGGTTCGGGCTCAAGTACGGCGGATTGCTGAGCCTGATGACCTCTATGTATGTGGACAAGGTATATCTTGAGGATGGGACTCCGCTCAGCATTGATGAGATGGGAGTCAATCTTGAGGTTACGGTTTGACCTTTAGCAGATTTATCTGATAAACGTACGATTATTTGAAAAAGTGATTTTACTTTCGTGTATTTGCATGCAATAATAGTAATACGACATTCAATAGTTAAATAATTGTCAGAATTGACTATCAGAAAAGGAGATGCGAAATGACTAGAATCTACAATTTTTCAGCCGGCCCTTCAATGCTGCCAGTAGAGGTCCTTGAGAAAGCTGCATCCGAAATGCTCGACTACAACGGTTCAGGTATGTCCGTAATGGAAATGAGCCACAGGAGCAAGGTCTATGACGGGATAATCAAGGAAACTGAAGCCAAATTCAGAAAGCTCATGGGAGTCCCTGACAACTACAAGGTGCTTTTCCTTCAGGGCGGAGCAACCCTCCAGTTTGCCATGGTTCCATTGAACCTCCTTACAGGCAGCGGAAAGGCTGACTACGTGGTAAGCGGAAATTTCTCGAACAATGCCTACAAGGAGGCACAGAAGTTCGGAACGATAAACCTCGCAGGAACTTCAAAGGCTGACAACTTCGCGCATATTCCGCAGCAGGACGAGCTTACGCTGGACCCTGAAGCAGACTACCTGCATATCTGCACGAACAACACAATCTATGGAACAACCTGGAAGTACATTCCTGAGACCGGAAGCGTGCCGATCGTCGCAGACATGTCTTCATGCATACTTTCTGAGCCGGTGGATGTGTCAAGGTACGGTCTGATTTATGCCGGTGCCCAGAAGAACATGGGACCTGCAGGACTTACTGTTGTAATAATCAGAGAGGACCTGGCCGGAAAGACGCAGCCGAAGACTCCTGTTATGCTGGACTACAAGGTAATGATCGACAATGATTCAATGTACAACACGCCGCCGACCTACGGGATATATATCCTGAAGCTGGTGCTTGAGTGGATAGAGAAGCTGGGCGGTCTTACCGAGATGGAGAAGATCAACAGGGCAAAGGCGAAGGTCCTGTATGATTTCCTCGAAGAGAGCAAGATGTTCAAGAGCACTGTTCTTGAGAGAGACAGGTCCATGATGAACGTTACCTTCAAGACTGGTGATGAAGCTATGGATGACAAGTTCGTAAAGGAATCGAAAGCGGCAGGATTCGAGAACCTTAAGGGACACAGGGCAGTGGGAGGAATGAGGGCATCGATCTACAATGCGATGCCGACTGAAGGCATTGTAAAGCTCGTTGAATTCATGAGGGAGTTCGAAGCAAGAAATTCATAAAAAATAGAATATTTCCGGAGGGTATGATGATAAGGATACTGGCTGCAGACGGCCTGGAACAAAGCGCCGTCTCAAAACTTGAAAGTCTTGGCTATGAGGTAGTTTCAAAGTTTTATGAACCAGAGGAGCTGAAGGAAAGGATCAAGGAGTTCGATGCTTTGGTAGTGAGGTCTCAGACAAAGGTCAGGCAGAACCTCATAGACGAAGCCCTGACGGCAGGCAGGCTGAAACTCGTGATAAGGGGCGGTGTAGGCGTCGATAATATAGATGTCGCCTATGCAGAGGAACACGGCATCTCCGTGAGGAACACCCCGAAAGCCTCAAGTGTATCTGTTGCGGAGCTTACGATCGCACATATGCTTAATATTGCTAGATTCATACACATCTCAAACCATACGATGAGACTTGGCCAGTGGAACAAGAAGAAGTACGAAGGAATTGAGCTTTCGGGCAAGACCCTTGGGCTCATAGGAATGGGAAGGATAGCTAAGGAAGTGGCGGTTAGAGCCCGTTCTCTTGGAATGGAAGTGGTCTACACCAACAGGACTGGACCAAAACAGGAAAACGAGCCATACAGGTATATGGACTTGGAGGAGCTTCTAAGGACCTCCGACTTCATATCCCTCCACATGCCTAAGCCCTCCGACAAGAAGCACATCATAGGAGCTGAAGAGATAGCTCTCATGAAAGATGGAGTTTACCTCGTCAACACCTCAAGGGGCGGACTCATAGATGAGGATGCGCTTTGCGATGCCCTGGATTCAGGGAAGGTATCGGCTGCAGCCCTTGATGTATTCAGTGAGGAGCCGACAAAGAGGGAGAGAGTCTACACCCATGACAGGATATCCCTCACTCCCCATATAGGCGGATCCACAAAGGAGGCGCAGGAGAAGATAGGCGCTGAGATTGTATCGATAATCACGGATTTCTTTGCAAAATGAAGCATAAAGCGCACGTTCTACACGGAGCGTATGTTCCGTGTAGAACGTGCGCAATACCTAATAGATGAATTTACGGAGGTTACTGAAGAGATATGGCAATAATCAGACCCTTTCGGGCACTTAGGCCCAGAGAAGACCTTGCTGACAAAGTAGCGGCACTGCCCTACGACGTTATGAATTCCGAGGAGGCAAGAGAAGCCGTCAAAGGCAATCCGTACTCCTTTTTGCATGTGGACAAGGCGGAGATAGACCTTCCGGTGGGGACAGGTCTATATGACAAGGCTGTGTATGAGAAGGCAAAAGAGAACCTGTACGGTTTTGCAGACAACGGCGTATTCATAAGGGAAGACAGGAATGCGTTTTACATATACAGGCTGATAATGGATGGCTATGCTCAGACAGGTCTTGTGGCCTGCACGTCGATTGACGATTATCTTAACAATGTCATAAAGAAGCACGAATTCACCAGAGCAGATAAGGAAGAGGACAGGATAAGGCACGTTGACACTACAAACGCACACACAGGCCCGATCTTTCAGACCTATATCGCGAAGGAATCTATAACAGGCATAATCGAGGCATACAAGGCTGAAAACAAGCCATGCTATGACTTCGTGTCCGACGATGGTATAACACATACTGTATGGACTATAAAGGATGACGCGACAATAGATAGTCTTGCAGGTGAGTTTTCATCAGTCGAATCCCTGTATATCGCCGACGGTCATCATAGGGCAGCTTCTGCTGTCAGAGTTGGTGTAATGAGGCGAAGTGCAAAGCCGGATCACACCGGAGAAGAGGAGTTCAATTATTTCCTTTCAGTCCTTTTCCCGAGCAATGAGCTTAGGATAATGGACTACAACAGGGTAGTGAAGGACCTTAACGGAATGTCAGAGGAAGAGTTCATCGCCAAAGTGTCAGAGAAATTCTCAGTTGCAAGATTTGAGGGCGAGGGACAGCTGAGGCCTTCTAGGAAGCATACTTTCGGCATGTTCCTTGGAGGAAGCTGGTATGAGCTTGAAGCGAAGGCCGGAACCTATGATGAATCGGATCCGCAGAAGAGACTTGATGTGGCAATAATGCAGAACAACCTTCTGCACCCTATACTTGGCATAGAGGACCCAAGGACCGACAAGAGGATCGACTTCGTAGGAGGGATAAGGGGACTTGCTGAACTTGAAAGGCGGGTAGGCCTTGATATGAAGGTAGCGTTCTCAATGTTCCCGACAACCATCATGGACCTTGTCGACATTGCTGATGCCGGAGAGGTCATGCCTCCAAAATCCACATGGTTCGAACCGAAACTGAGGAGCGGATTGTTCGTACATACACTCGACTGATAATTAAGGCGGGATCAAGCGATCCTGCCTGCCCTGAAATATCGGAAAATTCTGATGTTTTTACTTAAAATACAAAAAGAGCTGTTCTGTCAACCTGATGCGGAATGGCAATTCTTCTGAGATATTTGGATTTATATGCAAAAATGCGATAAATATTGGAGTAAATTTACGGAATATCCAATAATGCAGTATAATATTATTAATTCGATATTATATTTTTTGAGGGGATACCAAATCGATAGCGTGAATTTGTACTCCGTGAATATACATTTGACTTTAAATGGCGGTAGCATTAGACTTAAATCACAAATATTCAATAGTTTCGTTACTCTTTATTAACAAATACACAATCGACATGGGAGGGAAAAACATGAAAAAGAAGCTTATCGCTGCGGTAATGACAGCGGCAATGGCAATGGCAGTGGCATCAGGCTGTGGAGAAAAGGCACCGACCCCAACTACACCTAATTCCCCTACAACAGCAGGAGTAATCAAGATCGGCGTATTCGAACCTCTTACAGGTGCAAGTGCTGCTGGAGGCGAGATGACACTTGAAGGGATCAAGCTTGCAAACGAGAAGGTAAGTGAGGTTCTTGGAATGAAGGTCGAGCTTGTGGTCGTTGACAACAAGTCTGACAAGGTTGAAGCAGCAAACGGCGTATCAAGGCTCATCGAGAGTGAAAAGGTCGTTGCGATCATCGGAAGCTACGGAAGCTCGCTTTCAATGGCTGCAGGAGATATCGTAAAGACTGCCAAGGTACCGGCTGTCGGATGCTCACCGACTAATCCGCTTGTTACACTTAACAATGACTACTACTTCAGAGTATGCTTCATAGATCCTTTCCAGGGAACTGTAATGGCAAACTATGCGATACAGGAGCTTGGAGCAAAGACAGCGGCTATAATCCAGGACGTTCAGCAGGATTATTCCGTTGGTCTTTCGACCTACTTCGTCAAGGCGTTCAAGGAGAAGACAGGCGATGCGAACAGCATAGTCGGAACAGCTTCATACAACACCGGCGACCAGGACTTCACAGCACAGCTTACAAACATCAAGGAGAAGAATCCTGATGTCATATTCGCACCTGGCAACTACGGCGAATCAGCACTCCTCATAAAGCAGGCAAGAGAGCTCGGAATCACTACTCCAATACTTGGAGGAGATACATGGGAAGCTCCGGACTTCCTTGAGATCGGCGGAGAGGCAGTTGAAGATGCAGCCTACAGCTCGCACTTCACAGCTGCAGCACCAGTAACTGAAGTTTCAAAGACTTTCCTTGCAGACTTCAAGGCAAAGTACAACGAGGATGCCAATGCATTTGCCGCTTTGGGATATGATGCTTATATGCTTATCATCGATGCTATAACAAGAGCGAACACCACTGATTCTGTAAAGATAAGGGATGCCATTGCAGCTACGAAGGATTTCGTAGGCTCCACTGGAAACATAACTCTTGATGCAAACGGCGATGCAGTTAAATCTGCAGTCATCAACAAGGTTGTTGACGGCAAATTCGAGTACTTCACGACAATAGAACCATAGGACTTAAATTGGAGGTTGAAAAATGAGTATTCAGGGATTATTCCAGCACCTGGCCAACGGCATATCCCTAGGGAGCCTTTATGCCCTGATAGCTATAGGCTACACGATGGTGTATGGGATCCTAAGGCTGGTCAATTTCGCACACGGCGACATATTCATGCTGGGAGCGTATCTAACCTTCTATGGCATGACCTATCTGCCGCTGCCATGGTGGCTGGTATTCCTATTGGCTTCCGTGACAACTGGCTTTCTTGGATTTCTCCTTGAAAAGCTGGCTTACAAGCCCCTAAGGGGACAGCCAAGGATAACGATACTCATATCAGCCATAGGAGCTTCATTTCTGATTGAAAATGTAGCAATATTGGTATTCGGGGGAAGGCCAAAGGCCTTCCCTGTACCAGATATCTTCAAAGGCGTGCTTGTCGTAGGCGGAGTATCTATTTCCACTGTTACCTTTGTTATACCGGTTGTTACGCTTGTGCTTCTTTTCGCGCTGACCTGGTGGATAAACAAGACGAAGACAGGGATGGCAATGAGAGCTCTGTCGAAGGAATATGAGGCGGCAAGTCTCATGGGAATAGACATCAACTCGATAATATCCATTACCTTTTTTGTTGGATCCTTTCTGGGTGCTGTCGGTGGAATATTGTGGGGCATCAAATACCCGCAGCTTGTTCCGCTCATGGGTATCATTCCCGGCATAAAATGCTTTATCGC
Organism: Clostridiaceae bacterium UBA6085; assembly: GCA_002428605.1. Taxonomy (GTDB): domain Bacteria; phylum Bacillota; class Clostridia; order Clostridiales; family Clostridiaceae; genus Youngiibacter. The sequence continues at coordinate 2,965 of DIXH01000101.1, read as the reverse complement.
TGCAGTCATCGGGGGTATTGGCAACATCAAGGGCGCGGTGGTTGGAGGTTTCATTCTGGGACTCGGAGAGATACTGCTGGTAGCTTTCCTGCCTGCTCTTACAGGCTACAGGGATGCCTTCGCGTTCGTGCTCCTCATACTCATCCTCCTTGTGAAGCCTACGGGTCTCATGGGAGAGAAAATGGCGGAGAAGGTGTGAAGACATGAAAAAAGGTAAATTGACTAAATATGTTGTCATGCTGGCTGTCGCAATAGCTGTGCTCTTCGCTGCGAACCTTTTTCTTGACAGCTATCAGCTCAGGATAATAAACCTTTGCGGGATATATGTAATACTGGCACTGTCGATGAATCTCATCAATGGATTTACAGGTCTGTTCTCGCTTGGACATGCCGGATTCATGGCTGTCGGAGCGTATACAGTAGGCCTTCTTACAATGAATCCTACTACCAAGCAGATGAATTTCTATATGAAGCCGATTGTCCCATGGCTTGCAGAGGTGGAACTGGGGTTCCTGCCTGCCATCCTTTTAGCTGGGATCATCACGGCAATTGTAGCGCTTCTTATAGGTGCTCCTGTGCTTAAGCTCACGGACGATTATCTGGCAATAGCGACTTTGGGATTTTCAGAGATAATCAGGATACTGCTTACAAACATGCAGAGCGTTAGCAATGGCGCCCTGGGGCTAAAGGGTATCCCGAACAGGGCGACCACTCCGTGGACTTGGGGAATAGCCATATTTACGATCATTGTAATGACTCTGCTGATCAACAGCAGCTATGGAAAAGCCTTCAAGGCAATCAGGGAGGATGACATAGCGGCAAGGTCAATGGGAATAAACATATTCAGCCATAAGCTTCTGAGCTTCGTAATCGGGGCGTTCTTTGCCGGAGTCGGAGGGGGACTTATGGGTTCCCAGCTTGGTACCATTTCACCTGACTTCTTCAAGTTCACCTATACCTTCAACATACTGCTTATAGTCGTACTTGGTGGAATGGGAAGCATTAAGGGTAATGTGGTCTCAGCCATTGTAATAACCATTGCAATGGAGGTACTGAGGTTCCTTGATGGGCCGCTGAACCTTGGCTTTACTGTGCTGCCGGCACTTCCAGGCTTGAGGATGGTGGTATTTTCCCTGATCCTCATGTTGGTAGTACTTTTCAGGAAGGACAGCAAGATATCGAAAAATATCATGCTGGCGGTGAAGAAGCATGTTAAGACTAAATAATGTTACGATGAAATTTGGCGGTGTCGTAGCCGTCAACGAATTCAATGCCACAATTGACGACGGAGCCATAGTAGGACTTATCGGTCCCAATGGAGCGGGCAAGACCACTGTCTTCAATATGGTCACCTGTGTTTACAAGCCAACCTCAGGCGACATAACCTATGTCAAGGGAGGAAAGGAACTGAAGGTAGCTGAAAAGAGACCTGACCAGATAGCAAAGGCGGGCATTTGCAGGACGTTCCAGAACATAAGGCTTTTCAAGGAGCTTACTGTGCTTGAGAACGTCTTTATCGGAAACCACCTGAGGATAAAGTCAGATGTGATCTCAGCGAGCCTGAGGCTGCCGAACTATGTGAAGGAAGAGAAGGCCTTTTATGAAAAATCAGAGTATCTTCTGAAAAAGGTCGGCCTTTATGAGGAAAGGAACGAGCTTGCTTATTCGCTTCCATACGGCAAGCAGAGAAGGCTCGAGATAGCGAGAGCCCTCGCAACAGACCCTGAACTGCTTCTTCTTGATGAGCCGGCAGCAGGCATGAATCCTCAGGAAACCATCGAACTCATGGGATTCATATCAGACATACGCAAGGAGTTCAATCTGACCATTTTCCTTATAGAACACCATATGGATGTTGTTATGGGAATCTGCGACAAGATATTCGTACTTGACCATGGAGTCCTGATTGCTGAAGGCAATGCACAAGAGATACAGAACAATCCAAGGGTCATAGAAGCTTACCTGGGGGTGGACTAGAATGCTGAAGATAGAGAACCTTAGTGTAAGCTATGGAGGGATCAATGCCCTGAGGGGTGTAAACCTTCAGATTGAAGAGAACAAGATAGTCACACTTATCGGCTCCAATGGAGCCGGCAAGTCCTCTACACTAAGGGCCATAATGGGACTGGTAAAGAAAGAGGGCATGGTGACCTATGACGGTGAAGACCTTACTTCACTAAAGACCAAGGACATTGTCAAAAAGGGTATCGTACTCGTTCCGGAAGGAAGGAAGGTATTCTCGAACCTGACAGTCGAGGAGAACCTTATTCTTGGTGCATATACAAGGAATGACAAGGACGGAATAAAGAAGGACATGGATAACGTGTATGACCTTTTTCCGAGGCTTAAGGAAAGGTCCTGGCAGAAGTCCGGAACTCTTTCAGGAGGTGAGCAACAGATGCTTGCAGTCGGAAGGGCGATGATGACAAAGCCGAAGATACTCATGATGGATGAGCCGTCTCTAGGCCTTGCTCCCATACTCGTCAAGGAGATATTCTCGATAATCAAGGAGATCCACAGGCTCGGCAACACAATTCTCCTAGTCGAGCAGAATGCCAAGAAGGCACTTGAGATCGCTGACTACGGCTATGTGCTCGAGACAGGAAGCCTGGTACTTGAAGGTCCCGGAAAAGAGCTCCTGGTCAACGACAAGGTAAAGGAAGCATACCTGGGCGAGTCAAAGTAGCAGCTGATAAACTTTTTGATTAAAAATGAAATCAAGACTGGGAATTTTAAGCCCTGAGTTCAATGGATCCATTGAACTCAGGGCTTTGTACATTAGGTTTTTACTTTTTTATTGCAAGCCTTCCATCGGCTGCAGTAATGCCAACTGCCTGACCATCAGTCACTTCGCCTGATATCAGCGCTCTTCCGAGAAGCGTTTCAAGGCTTGACTGAATGTACCGCTTGAGAGGTCTTGCTCCGTAGATAGGATCATAGCCCTCCTGAGTTTGTCACTTTGTAA
>DIXH01000057.1 GCA_002428605.1 Clostridiaceae bacterium UBA6085 | reverse complement strand
GACACTACAGATATTATGGCATATCAGGGAACTATGAAGCATTGATGAAATTCTCTAGATTCATAGTTTCTGCGCTGTACAAGAGATTGACGCGGAGGAGTCAGAGAGCATATCTGTCTTGGAAGAGGTATAAAATGTTGTTGGAGAATCATCCAATAATAGAGCCAAGGCTATATGTGGATATCTGGCGAGCTTTGTAAGGATTGTATGAAGAGCCCGTTGCCTTAATAGGGCACGACGGGTTCTGTGAGGGGCAGAGACAGAACCTCACGAATAAGATAAACAAATATATGTATAAGTGAGGTGAAAGTCGAGCTGTCTACTCGACAGAAATGATGTTTGTAGGACGTAAAAGGGAACTGGATGGATTGAATAAGCAATATGAAAGCGGAAAATTTGAAATGACCATTATCTATGGTCGTCGCCGTGTTGGAAAAACCACACTGATCAAGGAATTCATCAAGGAAAAGAATGCAGTCTATTTTCTGTCAACCAATGCATCGGGTGACATGAATCTTAAGATATTCGCTGAACAGTTGATACGTCACTTTGATCCTAGTCTGGAGAATGCGTCGTTCCCGGATTTTGATGCAGCATTTCAATATCTGTCCAGGAAATCAGAGGATGAGAGGATGGTCCTTGTGATTGATGAATATCCGTACCTGGCAGAATCAATTGAAGGTATGTCTTCTATCCTGCAGCGTGCCATCGACGAATACTTCGCCAAGGGAAAGCTGTTCATCATTCTCTGCGGATCATCCATGAGCTTTATGGAGAACCAGGTATTGAACCAGAAGAGTCCTTTATATGGGCGACGCACAAGTCAAATAAGATTGCAGCCATTCACTTTTCAGGAAACTCTATACATGCTGGACGGAATGGATCCTGAGGAGGTTGCAGTCTACTACGGAGTCACCGGTGGTGTAGCAGAGTATCTTTCTTTCATCAGAAAGGACTGGTCACTGAAAGAAAACCTAGTGAACCTATTTTTCGATACAAGAGGTCGGCTATACGAGGAACCTAAAAATCTCCTGAATCAGGAATTGAGGGAGCCTAAAGTATATAATGACATCCTCTTTGCCATAGCCAACGGGGCCAGCAGGAACAATGAAATTTCAACTGTAGTTGGAAAACAGTCATCTGCAGTTAATCCTTACCTCAATAATCTGCAGGAGCTCCATATCATAACCAAGGAATCATCCATTACAAAATTTGGATCTGTCAAATCAATCTATCGGATAAATGACGCAATGTACCGTTTCTGGTTTCGCTTTGTAAGAAAAGGAATGGCAAATATCGAGATGGGCCAGGGCAGGGAATACTATGACATCAAGGTTGCTCCATTCATCTCAGAGTACATGGGACCGGTCTTTGAACTGATAGTTCAAGAATATATGCTCCTAAAAAACAGAGGCAATAAACCACAAGATTATATCACTGAACAGGGGCGTTTTTGGGGAACTGATCCAAATAGAAAAAAAGAGGTCGAAATTGATTATTTAGGTATAACAGAGTCGGCTTATCTGATTGGAGAAGCTAAGTGGACCAGTGAACCGATTGGATACTCTGAGTTTGAAAAGCTGAAAGAAAAAGCAGAACTGATTCCCGGACAACATTACTATTTTCTGTTCAGTAAATCTGGGTATACTAAGAGCTTTGTGAGAAGTAAAAGCAATGTTAAGCTGGTTTCATTTGCTGATATGGCAATTGATTTTCTGAAAATATAAACTGATATTGTTTTAGTATTTATTAAGACTCATTCCTTTGGAGCATTTCTAAGATTACTCCATTGAACATTGATCTTAGGGTGTGTAAGTTCCTGAATCATTTTAGTATTTCTAGGATTTTAATCACATGGAGTGATTTCAATGTTTCATTTGCAAGCTTTTAAAATTTGCAGTGTTAGCAGTTTAGTTACATTTCCTTTTTGCTACATTGTACGGCTGCTGTGATATAATTAAAGGGATGAAGTCCGTATTCCTGCTTTTTTTGGAAGGAAAAGGTCTGAAATCATTTCCGATCAATCTTGTGCAATTCTGGTGGTGAAGATGATTTATTTCGCAGAAGAGGTCAACATCAACGACAAAACTGAATTTGAGGAAGTCAGCGATTTCCTGAAGTCATTCGAGGTGCTCTACTCAAGGTGCGACCTAACCATGGTCGTCAGGCATGAAGGTGCTGTTGTAGCCACTGGATCAGTAGAGGGCAATACGCTGAAATATTTCTTCGTGCATGCTGACCATCAGCATGAAGGTCTGGCTCGCCTGATCTTCAACGGACTGGTGCAATACCTGTCTGACAAGGGTTATGTTTCTTACTTTGCTTTCACTACTCCTGAGAACATCCTCATATTCGCTGCTCTGGGTATGGTGCTCGTGTACAACACCGAGAGGGCGTGCCTCATGGAGGGTGGTTTCGGAAGCTATTCCAATTGGATCTCAAGGATCCAGAAGAAGCTCCCGAAAAAGGAAGGCAGAAGAGGCGCTGTGGTAATGAACTGTAACCCTATGACGAACGGCCACAGGTATCTTGTTGAGACCGCATCAAAAGAGGTTTCTGACCTCCTCGTGTTCGTGGTCCAGGAGGACAGCTCACTGTTCCCCTTCGAGGACAGGTACCGGATCGTCAAGAATGAACTCAAGGAGTTTCCAAATGTCCATGTCCTCATGGGAGGACCCTACATCATATCAAAGGCGACTTTCCCTACCTATTTCATCAAGAAGCGCGATGAAATGCTGGATGTCTATACCGGATTGGACGGTGGCCTTTTCATAGATAAGATAGCCAGAGACCTGGAGATAGATGTCAGATTCTTCGGATCCGAGCCTACGGATGAAGTGACTGAAGTCTACAACAGCAAGCTCAGGGAACTGATGAAAAAAAGCTCATTGGAATCAAGGACTGTAGAAAGGCTGGAGCAAAACGGGATCCCCGTCAGCGCATCGGTAGTGAGGAGGTTCCTCACGGAAGACCAGACAGAGGAAGCCTATGGAATGATACCTGAGAATACAGTCAAATACCTGGAGAGCGAAGAAGGGAAAGAACTGATTTGGAGAATGAAAAGAGAAACATGAAGGTCATGGAAGGTTCAGCCTCGCCACTTATCTACATCAGGAAGGTCAAGGACAAAAGGATAGAAAGCCTGAATGAGATGTTCCAGATGCCAGTAGTGGCACTAAGGGCGGACCTGCCGCTATCCATGAAAGGGAGCCCGGAGGAGGGAATCATCCTTTCAGAGCTTGAGAAGGCATTGAAGAGGACACTGGGAAACAGGCTGCTCTTTGAGGAGACCTACGAGTCCGGTGTTACCCGGGAGATACTTTTCGTGGTAAGGGGTGATGCACACATCTACAAGGAGAATGCAGTCTTTATCGAAGAGAGCCATCCACTGGGGAAGTTCTCTGATATAGATATCTATGAGTGCCAGGAGGAATTCCCTATCTCGAGGCTTGAGATGGGATATGCTCCGAGAGAATGCTGCATATGCGGGGACGAACGCGTGAAATGCAGCACTATGAAGCGGCACGGGGATACGGAAGTCGAATCGTACATAAGGATCGAGATTGACAGGTTTCTCATGGGTAACAGCTGACACAGCCAGAGTATCATACAATATGCTTTTGTGGTAAAATGGATTGGATTTTCAATCCGTGAAATAAAACAACAGAAAAATATTAGGAGGAATATCGATGAAGACAGGAATTGCCGCATCAAAGGGGTACGCAATCGGCAAAGCATACATCAAGAAACATGTGGAGCTTAAAATCAGTGATTCCAGAGTTAGCGACATACCGCTTGAGAAGGAGATCCTCAGGAGGGCTGCTGACAAATCGAAGCACCAGCTGCACAAGATAAAGGAAAAGGCGCTTATTGATCTGGGCGAGGAGAAGGCACAGGTATTCGATGCCCATCTGATGCTGTTTGATGACCCTGAATTTATCGGTGCCATTGAAAGCGAAATCGAAAACAACTCCATAAACTCACTTAAGGCAACTCATGACGTGACTTCGGGATATGTGGCTATATTTGAATCCATGGAAGACGAGTACATGAGGGAAAGGGCGGCGGACATCAAGGACGTGGCCAAGAGGCTCATGAACAATCTTGCAGGGATCGACGAGAGCATTGAGATAGACGAGCCTGATACGATAGTGATCGCACATGACCTCACTCCATCCGATACGGCTCAGCTGGACAGGACAAAGGTTACAGCCTTCCTTACGAACATAGGGGGAAAGACCTCCCACAGCGCAATAATGGCAAGGACCCTTGAGATCCCTGCGGTTGTCGGTCTTGGAGACATCACCGAGGTTGTCAGGGCTGGAGACATGCTGATAGTAGACGGAATCGAAGGAACCGTAATAATAGATCCTGATGACGATACGATCGAGAAATACAAGGCTCTCAAGCTTGTATTCGAGAAGGAAAAAGAGGAGCTGATGAAGCTCAGGGATATCAAGACCAGGACCAAATCAGGAAAGAGGGTAGAGGTTGCCGGCAATATCGGTAAGCCTGAGGATGTCCTTAAGGTCCTCGAGAACGGCGGAGACGGGATCGGACTTTTCAGGACCGAGTTCCTGTATATGGACCGTGAAGAGATGCCTACCGAGGATGAACAGTATGAATCATACAAGTTTGTCCTTGAGAAGATGGGAGAGAAGCCTGTTGTCATAAGGACACTTGACATCGGAGGAGACAAGAAGCTTCCATACCTTGTCATGCCTGAGGAGATGAATCCGTTCCTAGGCTACAGGGCTATAAGGCTTTGCCTGGACAGGACCGACATATTCAAGATACAGCTGAGGGCGCTTCTTAGGGCCTCCGTACACGGAAACCTCAAGGTAATGTTCCCGATGATCTCATCGCTCAATGAATTCCTTGATTCCAAGAAGATAGTCGATGAATGCAAGGCGGAGCTCAAGGCTGAAGGCAAGGAGTACAGCGACAACGTTGAATGGGGAATAATGATAGAGATACCTGCAGCTGCAGTCATGGCAGACGAGCTGGCCAAGTATGTCGATTTCTTCTCGATAGGAACGAACGACCTCATACAGTATACTCTGGCAGCTGACAGGATGAGCGAAAAGGTTTCGTACCTGTACGACCCGATGCACCCTGCTGTGCTCAGGCTCATAAAGATGACAATAGACGGAGCTCATTCACAGGGCAAGTGGTGCGGAATGTGCGGTGAGATGGCAGGAGACGAGACTGCAATATCAACGCTCGTAAGGTACGGACTTGATGAATTCTCGATGTCCGCATCATCCATACTGAGGGCAAAGCAGCTGATCCTTAACGAAGAATAAGCGAACATTTAAGAGAGGCTTCTCATAAGAGAAGCCTCTTTCATATGCATACAGTATACGTTTACAAGTACTGCAATATAAGGTGCTTTCGTTTTTTTGATGTTGATGGTATAATAGGGGCATCGCTATGATTGAAAGGAGGGATGAACTATGGCGGAAAAGAAGATACCAAACCTTGACAATGCGACACTTATAAAAAAGGTGACGTCAGGAACCTTCGGTGATCCTTGCGGATATGAAGAGATTCTCATGAGGACAAAGAACAACAGGTATGTGCTTGTTAGAAAGGGTGGCGAAAGAAGCCACTGCCCGGGAGAATCCATTGACATGATCATGAAGGCTGATGCGTTGAAATGGCTCGACATTAACTAGGCTGACAGTGAACCGACTTTGATCGGTTCCATGCATATCATGAAAACGTTTTATAGAGGCGGTGCAATCACGGGGTTGCAGTGTCTGTTTTTTTGCGGATTTTTCGGATATGACAAAATTCGCACTGTTTGTTGAATATTGTCTAAAGATGACTTATCATCAAAATGATGAATGATTTTGGGGTGATCTAGTGGATTGCATGTCAGCCAGACAGCAGATAACTGCATACAGGGGAGCGGACCTGACCCGGACTGAAAAGGAGGCCGTACTCAGTCACATTGAAGCATGCCCTGCCTGCAGGGAGTACTTTTCTCGTGAAGAAATGATGTCAGGGCTCCTTGAAAACGGGAAAAAGAGTTCCGGGCTTTCAAGGAACACAAAGAGTCTCCTTGTCATTGCCGCCTTTCTGCTCCTGGTTACTGTGCCTCTCGTCATGACAGGAATGTCCAGAAGGAACCTCATGTCCGTAAGGCAGGATTTTCTTGGGGATATCAATATCCACTGGAATGGCGGGAGCCAGGAGACCATAAGCGAGCATATGACTCCTGAAGCGTATGACAAGTTCCTTCTGCTTACCGAAGGGGAGAATGTTTCAAAGATAACGGGCATGGTGTTCAGGGAATTCCGTGACTATCAGGGAGTTACCGGAGCTGCAGTATTCAAGACCTCAGGGGAGCTTCTGGGAAACCGTGACTTCAGGCTGGACTTTACGGTGGGGTCAAGTGATGGAAATATTCTAATCGTTGATGTAGAAGGCCCCTGAGGGAAAGTGATGGTACTTCGGTAAAATCCGGGGTTCACAAAAGTTAGAAGTCATGTATAATGATGACATGAGAAAAATCCGGAGGTAATGTAATGATAAATGATGTAAGCCATGTAGAATTCGCTGAAGAGCTTTCGAGCACAGAGGACCTTGTGCTTGTTGATTTCTGGGCACCATGGTGCGGACCATGCAAGATGCTGGCACCACTTTTTGAAGAGCTGGACAGGGAGAATGATGACGTAAAGTTCCTTAAGGTCAATGTTGACAACAACCCTCAGCTGGCTTCAAGGTACAGGGTTGGAAGCATACCGACTCTCCTTGCGTTCAGGAACGGAGACCTTGTGGACCAGATGATAGGCTTCAGGCCAAAGTCAGACCTCGAGGGATTCATAACAAGGAACAGATAGGATAGCATATGAGAATGGCTCCGCTTTTGGCGGAGCTTGTTTTTTTCCAATCATTCCCATAACTTTATCTTAAAAAGGGGAAAACAGGTATCAAATAATGTATAATTTATTTGTATACTTTTTTAAACAGGAGGTGGCAGCTTGGAAAATCTCAATGTGATACTGAATACAGTAAAGAACATCAAT
>DIXH01000010.1 GCA_002428605.1 Clostridiaceae bacterium UBA6085 | reverse complement strand
TGCTTTAGGCTGTCAACTGATTTTGACACAATTTTAATCAACTTTTTGAGACTGATACCTGCGATAGCCCAATATCAAGGCTTCCAATCACTTCTTTGCTCATCTCCATGGTAATGATAGCCATGACTTGACATCAGACACACCCTTTTTCTGATGCCTGAAACCTATATATTCTCGTTTCCCGGCCATCATTTTCACGTTATTGGATAAAATACTTCCTATAATAAGAAGCGTAAATTCAGACTCCATTCAAATCAACTAAAACGGAACAATAATAGCCTTTCTAATTTTAGCCCATCAGGAGACAAAATGCAGAGGCTTTGTCATTACTTGAACTGACAAAGCCTCTGCATGGATCATAGATTATCTGAAAGTCGCTTGTTCCTGCTCTTCTCTGCGACTCGGGCAAACAATATACCGATTTCGAACAGTATAAGCATAGGAACAGCCATCAGAAGCTGTGAGACTACATCAGGCGGTGTCAGGAAAGCCGCAACGGTAAGTATGATTATCAGAATGTGTTTCCTGAACTTCACTACCGTCTTCACCTTAAGTACTCCAAACAGACTGAGGAGCAGCATTACAATAGGCAGCTCAAATACAAGTCCGAATGAAAGCAGCATATTCGTTGAGAAGCTCAGGTAGCTGCTGAAACTTATGAATGAGGATATCCTGTCCATCTCGAATCCAGCAAGGAACTTGAGTGTCATGGGCAGAATCACCATATAAGCGAAGGCTATTCCAGATACAAAGAACATGGCGCCGACAAAAAGCGAAAGGAGAAGATATCTCTTTTCCTTCACAACAAGGCCTGGCTTAACAAACAGCCAGATTTGCATGATGATGAGCGGCGACGCCACAATGACTCCTCCGAGGAATGCTATCCTTATCTGAGAAATCAGAAGCTCTTCAGGAGCAATAGCAACAAACTCCATTCCTGGTGCCTTGTTGAGCATGTCTGTTATCAGCGTCTCAACGTGGTAATAACAGAACCCGGCTCCAGCAAGAAAAAAGATCGCCGAATAGATGAGCCTTCTCCTAAGCTCACCAAGATGCCCAATAAGGGTCATCTTTCTCTCTTTTTTCTTTGCCTTCTTCAGATCCTTTTCAAGATCCTCAATTCTTGCTCTCATCGTTAAGGTCTACCTTGATATCCTCCGAGACTTTGTTGGCCTGAGCCTTGAACTCGTTGATAGCCTTTCCGACAGATTTTCCTATTTCAGGAAGTTTCGATGGTCCAAATACCACTAGTGCAATAGCAAGTATGAGTATCAGCTCCGGGGCTCCTAATCTGCTAAACATATTTTTTTCTCCTTATCAATTATTCTTTCGTCCTGAGTGTAGACTGTAAGGTCCTTACCCATGCATCTTCCAACTAGAGTTATTCCGCATTTCTTTGCGATGTCTACTGCAAGCTTCGTCGGATTGCTCATCGAACATAGTACGGGAACACCGGCATTCATGGCCTTGAAGACCATGTCCGCAGATATCCTGCCAGTCGTAACAATCATCGAGGCTTTCAAGTCGACATTTTCCTGCATAGCTTTGCCAACGACCTTGTCATGTGAGTTATGTCTTCCTACATCTTCCCTGGTAACGAAGTAACCTTCGGAAACAAGCGCAGAAGCATGAATTCCACCATGACGGATGTATTTCTCCGATTCCTTAACCATCCTCTTTACAGCCTGCCTTATCTCCAGGATCGTCACTGCATGGTCTGAATTTATGTTCTCCAGACCTTCAATGGCTTCCTCGTAGTCAAAGCCCTGGCTGCAGGCGGTTGTGATTATGTCACGAAACCCCGGGCGCTTTCTAAGAGACTCCCTCAGGTTCACGTATACCTCCCTCTCAGCATTGCAGACGCTGATCTTAGCTATGTCTGCCATGCCTCCGATGGATCCTGTATCAAGAAGATACCCAATCGCCAGATCCTTCAGGTCCTCAGGTGTACACATAAGGGTTGCAGCTGCATCTCCGTTCACATATATAGATACCGGAACTTCATCAGACAGATTGAATTCATTCATCAAAAGTCCCTCCTTAAGGTATTTCGTACTGGAGCACCTCGTACCATTCCGCAAGCTTTGTTGCATAGAACCTGGTCATATGCTCTTCGGAATATATGAATCTGGTGCCGTTTGATGCTTCGGTGAACTTCAGGTCCTTGTAGTCACTTTCTTCTCCGAGGCTGTCAAGCAGCTCCTTCAGCTCGTCCAGTCCTATGGAATATGGTTTCCTGGTAAAAAGGTCGGCTCTGGTCGGCCTTGGATACTTCTTCGATTCATACCTCACAGTGTCAGCTATGAGCTTAAGAAGGTCCTTGTTCTTAAGTCCCATCAGTATCTCTACATACCTGTCAGTCATCTCGCTGGCTGAATAAATGTATTCATTCCCTTCCGAATCACTTACCCTCTTCAGCTCAATGAATTCAGGAAAATCAAGCATCCTGGCAAGGAGAGGTTCAACCTCCCCCTCCTTTATGCCAGCAGTTTCCGCAAGGCTGTTCTTCGCTACAAGGTTTCCCTTTATCGATTCTTTCCTGATGAATATGACCGCTTCCTTGAGCTTCAGCATATCATCGAATATGGTATTATCCTTTTCCATTGTTACCTCTTTATGGAAGGAGGTTCAGGCTCCCCAGCTCATCAGCGACATCCTTGAGTCCAAGCCTCTCGAGAGTTGCCCTTGTAGGAGCTCCAAGCTTCTCATCCCATCCCATTTCCTTATAGAACATAGTGAGCGCAAGCTGCATGTCATCCCTGTCCATCTTTATGGTTCCCTTGGTGAATGGCGCAACTCCAGGATCAGCATCATATACCCAGTCCATCATGACATCATGGGTTGCCCTCATGTCCATGGTGTTCATACATTTTACTGTAAGAGCCCTGTGAAGAGTCATGATCCTTTCACCGGCAAGATCGAGTTCAGCTTCACTTATTTCCTTGCCTGTTACCATGGACATGAATTTAGCCTCAAGCGCAGTATCACCTCTGTAGTTTCTTGACTTTGTCGGTGATACAGTCATCGGCCACATCCAGTTGCAAAGGGTCAGAGCATCGTGTATGCAATTTCTTGCGAGTGACCACTTGGCGAACTTAGCCTTGTACTCATTCATTGGGGTGTAGTCCATTGGAGCGTCAAGGGCATCGCCTGAGCCGAAAACTTCTCCTGCGATTTCCTTCAGTATCTCAATCGGCAGCCCCGATCCAATCAGGTTCATATGCGTATGCGACTGGGAGTCCCTGTTGAACATACAGGATATGAGTGCGCCAACCTGTCCGCCAGCCTCATTGGAGTGATGCTTCGGATACCCAAGAGGTGACCATATTCCATATGCAGCTCCATGCCAGAAATCCTGGCCATAGTTCCATCGCTGTGCTATCCAGTAGGTTCCGAGACCTAAGTTCGAGAACTCACCTTCCTTGAATGCTATCCTTCTGTAGAAATCCTTAAGGAATGCCGGGTCGCCATTTTCCAGAAGGTCCCATGGTATCGAGTCATACTCTTCCTTAGGCAGAACATTCTTGAGTATCCCATGCTCATAGGCATATTTGAAGTCCTTGCCTATAAGGCCATAGTTGCACCATACGCCGTAGTCGTCCGCAAGCTGAGCGCCAAGGGTCCTTGTGATCATGTTCGCATCGCCTTCCTCGAACTGGTCCTTAACTCCCTTGATCATGACTCCTGCAGGTGAATGGAAGCCCATACAGGTGTTTGCAACATTTGGAGATACTCCATAGGTTGCAAGCTTGGGAATAGTGAGCTGTGAATGACATCTTATCGGACAGCTCTGGCACCCGCCCATCCTGACAGTATATTTCTCAGCTATGGGTCCCAGGTCAAACACAGACTTCATTGTCCTGTAACCGACCTTGTTTACTTCTCCGGCAGCGCAATCTCCGGTTTCAACCACAGGGTCTGCAGCTCCCCATGTAAGCCCTGCCTTGGCAGTCCATCTTGAGCTCTGGCTATGGTATTCAGCCCACGGCTGAGGTGCGTTTGGAACAACATGCTGATTGTTGGCTCCTATGATATCAGCCATCATGTACCTGTTTAGCTCCACGAAGTCAGCGCCCTTGCCGGCAATCGACACGGATCCGGTACCTCTTACCGCTACAGCCTTGAGGAGCTTCGAGCCGAGGACTCCTCCGTGTCCGCCTGCTGAGTGGGATGTCCCATTCATGATTACTGACAGGTTTACAAGATTTTCTCCTGCCTGGCCTATCGCGGCAATTGAAGCCTCTTTGCCGATGTCCCCTGCAAGTACAGCTGTGGATTCAAATATTCCTTTTCCCCATACGTGCCTTGCATCCTCGATAGTTACCTTGTCGTCCTCTATCCTGAGCCAGACTGGCTTAGGTGATTTTCCTTCTACGATTATCGCGTCATATCCGGCATATTTCATCATTGCCGCGAAGTTACCGCCCATATGGGAATCTGAAACAGCATTGTTCGGATTCGATGGAAGAAGGGATGTTATATTGGTCCTTGAGCTGCATGGAACACCGCTTCCTGTAAGTGGTCCTACAGCGAAAACAACCTTGTTCGCCTCATCGAAAGCCTTTGTTCCCTGGGGAACCTCATCGAACATGACCTTATAGCCTATGCCCATTCCGCCTATCAGTGATTCATATTCCTTTGTTTCAGTTACTGAGATATTAGCTGTAGTAAGGTTTACCCTAAGTATCTTACCAGCCCATCCAAACGATTTATCAGCCATTGCCATCCTCCTCCATTAACCTAAAAGCATTCCATGTCTGTCCATTGCAACCTTGATGTCTTCCCATGGTATTACTGACAGCGCGCCTGTAGGGCAGGCCTTTGCGCATTCTCCGCAGGTTATGCACTTCGAAGACTTCTTCGTCTCGGCATCCACATTCGGCATATGCCACGGGCAGGCCTGGACACATGTTCCACAGCCTATGCAGAGCTCCTTGTTGACAGTCCTGGCGTTTCCGTTGTTCTTGTCAGCGAATATTGCACCGACAGGGCATGCGTTCCCGCAGAAAGGTTCTCTGCACTGCTTGCAGGTAGCGGGTGACATCAGGAGATTTCCGTACTGTCCGTCAGCGCTCGCAAAGTTGATCTTAGGACCTTCCTTGCCGAAATTGTAGTTCTTGCTGACATTGACCCTTGATATGAATGGCTGAATCTTGCCTTCATTCATGGCTGTACATGTGATTTCACATCTCTGGCAGCCTGTGCACCTCGACCTGTCTGCAACCAGCAGACCCTCAGCTATGGGAAATGCGGAGACTTCCTTAGTATCGCATCCGAAGAGGCTAAGTATTGACAAGGATACTACCGCACCACCGATACCTTTTCCAGTTAGCTTCAGAAAGTCTCTTCTGGTTTGCTCCCTGTTGAAAAAGCTTTTCTTTTCTTCCATTGATTTCCCTCCCGTTAAGTAAATATTTAACTATTATCTCGAACCTGGTTATATTTTTGACATATACAGGCGCAAAATATGCATAAATCACCGTGCAAAATACAATCTAATCAGTTCAAATTGGAACAAATCGTCATAGTATGCTGCAGTGCAGGAAACTAATATGCTCTAATAGTACCATTTCATTACATATTTATAAACAATGTTAGAAAAATATTTAACAAATTAACGATAAAATCCCATTTTGGAACAATTTCAAATGAAGAAGGGCAGCTTTTTAGCTGCCCTTCTTCATTTGATATATATTGGTTATATACCCTGATAAACCATTGCGTCTGCAACCTTCACGAAGCCTGCGATGTTGGCACCCATTACAAGGTTATCCTTGTCGCCATACTCTTCGGCCATCTTGCTTGCATTCTCGTAAATCCTCTTCATTATGCCCTTGAGCATGTTGTCGACTTCACTCTTTTCCCAATACATCCTCATTGAGTTCTGGGACATTTCAAGTGCCGATACGGCAACTCCGCCTGCATTGGCTGCCTTAGCCGGTGCGAAAAGCACCTTTCTCTCCCTGTAGACATCCTGGGCCTCAAGTGTAGAAGGCATGTTAGCGCCTTCACCTACAAGGATGACTCCATTGTCGGCAATCTTAATTGCCTCATCCTTGTTAATCTCATTCTGGGTTGCACAAGGCAGCACGATATCGCACTTGACATCCCATATGTTCCTTGAGCCTTCACGATATTCTCCTCGGCCTGTACGTGAAGGGTATTCGCTTATTCTCTTTCTCTCAACATCCTTTATCTGCCTCAGCACTTCGAGGTCAACACCGTTTTCGTCATATATGTAGCCATTGCTGTCTGAGCACGCTACTGTCTTCACTCCAAACTCAGCAAGCTTCTCTATCGCAAACAGAGCGACGTTACCTGAACCAGATACCACGGCTGTCTTGCCTTTCATCTCTATTCCTCTGTGCTCGAGTATCTCCTTTACGAAATACACAAGTCCGAAGCCTGTTGCTTCAGGCCTTCCAAGGCTTCCGCCGTATACGATGCCCTTGCCTGTAAGTACGCCAGGCTCTGAAGAACCCATGATCTTCCTGTACTGTCCGTACATGTATCCTATCTCTCTGCCGCCGACACCGATATCTCCGGCAGGAACGTCTATGTCTTCTCCGATATGCCTGTATAGCTCAGTCATGAAGCTCTGGCAGAACCTCATTACTTCCATTTCACTCTTGCCCTTTGGATCAAAGTCGCTTCCGCCTTTACCTCCGCCGATTGGAAGTCCGGTCAGCGAGTTCTTGAATATCTGCTCGAAACCAAGGAACTTGATTATACTGAGGTTGACTGAAGGATGATACCTGAGTCCGCCCTTGTAAGGTCCTATGGCGCTTGAGAACTGAACCCTGAAGCCCCTGTTTACCCTTACCTTCCCTGAATCATCTACCCACGGAACCGAGAATATTATCTGCCTGTCCGGCTCGATTATCCTTTCCAGAATGTTGTGCTCCATGTACTTGGGATGCTTTTCGATTACTGGTGTAAGCGAGTGAAGGACTTCAGTAGTTGCAGCTATGAATTCATCCTCTCCCCTGTTCTTGGTCCTTACCTTGTCAAGGACCTCCTCGATATAGTCGTGTGCGTTCATGATGATCTCCCCTTCTCATTGGTTTTGCATTAATGATAAGTTGTTCCCTGTTTATTTGCGTTTGTGTCATAATTGTTTCGAAAAGATTAACAATATTATTTAGTATACCACACTTTGGATGTTGTACAATTATCTTGACAGCACTTGGACAAATTTTTTAAGTGTAAATATTTTATTCGGAGGACTGAAATGGGAATTGTAACCAGGACAGGCGACAAGGGCACTACGGGAACGCTCGGAGGAGACAGGGTACTCAAGTCATCGTCGCTTATAGAGCTTAACGGACAGATAGATGAGCTAAATTCATCCCTTGGATATCTCTGCTCTCTTATCGATGAAGGTGCGGAATTTGCAAGGAAAAAGGAACTCACCGATTTTATAAGGTACATCCAGAACGGGCTATACAATATGGGAAGCGAGATATCATCGAAATACGAGGTCATGCGGTTCGACGAAAGCCATCCGAAGCTCCTAGAGGAAAAGATAGACGAGCTGACATCTCTTATGCCGGAACAGACACATTTCATACTTTTTTCCGGAACAAGGCAGGCAACGTATACGCATGTCACAAGATCCCTTGCAAGAAGGGCTGAACGGCAATATGTGAGATACCTGCTAGAGGAGGAAGTGGAGACCTTCCCCCAAAGCTACATGTTCCTGAACAGGCTTTCAGATTATCTGTTCACCTTGGCACGCTATCTGAATCAGGAGCTTGGCGGCGTTGAGATCACAACAACCGCGTGGAAATAGAACAAGAGGAACGTCCGGCAGAAATGCTGGACGTTCCTCTTCGTTTCTCACCTTATTCACTTACCATAGCTTCCGCCATGACATCCATCGGGTCTACACATGGCACGGAAAGAGAATCTCTGTTAAGCACAAGTCCGATCTCAGTACATCCCAGGACCACCAGTTCAGCACCCTTCAAGATTACATGCTCACCTGCTTCAATAAGCATATCCACAGGCCTGCCTTCAGTAACCCCGCTCTTTATGCCGGTTCCCTCACCATAAATCGCTTCCATTACCTTATCCTTCTGGACATCAAGGTCAGGATATATGAGCTCCAGTCCCGTAAGGTATTTGTCGAATATCCTGGTGTTCATGGTTCCGGTTGTAGCAAGTATACCAACCTTCCTTATTTCAGGAAAGTTCCTGTCTATGTATTTCTTCAGCTCTTCCAGCGCATTCATGATCTTCATCTCAACTCCGCCCTGGATCTCCTCGAAGAAGTAGTGTGAAGTCATGCATGGGATGCACGCTATATCCACGCCCATCCTTTCAAGGTTTCTCGCTGTTTCGATTATCATTGGAACCGGATTCTCTCCAAGTCCAAGTATCGCCCTGGTCCTGTCAGGTATCTTCGGATTGCTGTCTATGATTATCCTGAAGTGTTCCTGGTCCTTATTGACTTTAGTTGCCCTTATCATCTTCATATATAGCTGGGCTGTTGCCTCCGGCCCCATCCCGCCTATTATTCCAAGTATCCTGTCTCTCATATCTTTAAGTTCTCCAATAGCAAGGTTCTGTCATTAAGTGGTCTTAGAAGCTCTTCTTCCGGAATTTCCGGTCTCAAAGCCTTCATCATGTTAAGCGCTATTTCAGCACCGTAATCCATTCCCTGTGATCCTGCAAGCAGGACCATGTCCCCCTTCGACGCTTTGCCTAAAGCATGAGCTATTGCATCCTCAAGCTTTTCGAAAAGCGGTGTTTCGAGACCTGATCCCTTCAAAGCATCGAAATAGACCTCTATCTCCTCAGCCTTGACCTCGTCCTTCGGTCCCACAAGCCCTTCGCTTAATGTACCGATTATCTCATCCATCGGGAGGGAGGCCTTCCATTTCAGAAGTGTCTCTATATTCTCCCGGTTAACCGTAGTTCCACGGTTTCCACGTATAGCATAAACTATATGCAGCTTTCTGCAATCGGACCTGGCTATGCTCTCAAGTGTCACATCAATGTTCCTGCTGTTTGCAAAATGGTCATCTGCAATTACGAAATCCCTGTCATAGATATACTGGAACCTTCTCTCAACTCCGGTAAACCTTTTGAGGGCATTTGCTATTACCCTCCTGTCCGCACCGTCTATGAGGGCCATGGCAATCACTGAAAGGGCATTTGTAATCGAATGGTACCCGGGAACACCCAGTTCAACATGGAACGTCCCCTTTTCAACCCTTCCCTCCAGACCGTCAAAATCAATACCTACAACAACCTCCATCGACGCCTTTCCCGAAGAAAGGTCAAATCCAGAGCAATATATGTCCGCAGCCACATCTGAAACGGAGTAGGTTATTACCCTTGCACGAGTCCTTCCTATGAGGCTTCTGGCATAAGGGTCATCATAGTTTAGGACTGCATATGATTTTTCACCGGCACCTGTTATCAGGCTGGATTTCGCTTCGAAGTACTTCTCAAAGCTTCCGTGCTGGTCAATGTGCTCTCTGCTGAAATTGTTGAATGCGACTATGTCAAACTGAATATCAGCCACCCTGTACTGTTCCAGTGAGGATGAGGATACCTCCATTGTTACCTTCGCGACTCCGCTGTCCGCCATTTTCCTCAGACTGGCCTGTATTATCCTGGCATCGGGCGTAGTCATCGAAGAAGGTATGTTTTCGTTCCCGTTCTTGATCCTTACACTGCCGAAAAGTCCGGTAACGTCTCCCCTCTCTTCAAGTATTCTGTCAAGCATATAGGAGGTCGTGGTCTTGCCGTTTGTTGCGGTAATTCCATATACCCTCATTTCAGCTGAAGGTGATCCGTAGAAATTGCTGCATATCCGTGAATGCGCACGTCTCGTATCAGCAACCCTTAATTGAGGGATACCCAGTTCATCACTGAAGCTTTCGACAACAGCACAGGCTGCACCCTTATCCTCTGCATCCTTGAGAAACCTGTGTCCATCACTGTAATGCCCCCTTATGGCAGTAAATAGGAATCCATCCTTTACTTCCCTGGAGCTTACAGTAATGTCCTCTATATCAATTTCTTCAGCGGATCCTCTTTTTTCGAGGATCTCGACACCATTCATCAATTCACCGATTTGCATAGAATTCACCCATCCTGAAAATAATCACCTAATTTTATCACATATTCACATCCTGGTGAACGTGGTTTGAAAACCTAAGAAAATCATAAGAATGTGAACTGATTCCACAAGCGTTTATAAAAGCAATGGGCATCCTTAAGGATGCCCGTCACACTATCTATTGCAAAGCATGTGCTCGAAATCATTGAAGAACTCAGGGTAAGACTTGTTTACAGCCTCATACCCGTCTATATACACCTTATCCAGTGACCTGAGTGCAGCTACAGATGAGGACATTACTATCCTGTGGTCGTTGAATGCGAATGACCTGCCTCCCTTCAGCATTTCCTTGCCTTCGATAACTATGTCCTCGCCATCTTCTCTTGCATCACCGCCAAGAGAATTTATCATAGCCACAGTGGTCTTTATCCTGTCTGACTCCTTGTACCGTAGCCTCTTACCATTAAGAAGCCTTCCCGTGCCTCTCGAAAGGCTCAGGAGTACTCCAAGTATCGGTGTCAGGTCAGGTGTCTGTGAGATGTCAATGTCAATAGCCTTCAGGTCTGACCTTCTAGCCCTGAGACCTTCCTCGGTCTCCTCGATCACTCCGCCCATGTCCCTTATTATCCTGACAATATCCGCATCACCCTGAGCAGTATCCTTTTCAAGTCCGGTTACCGTAACGTCGCCGCCCAGCACTCCAGCAGCAAGCATGAAGGCTCCCTGCGAGTAGTCACCCTCTATCTTGTAGTCTCTCGCGAGATAGCTCTGGTTGCCTCTGACGTAGAATGTGTTGCCATCCCGGGTTACTTCTATGCCAAAGTCCTCCATTACCTTAAGAGTCATATTGACATAGCCTTCAGATTCCAGTTCGCCAGTGACCTTCAGGACGCTGTCGCCTTCTAGCATCGGAAGTACCAGCAGCATGCCGGATATGAACTGGGAGCTGACATCCCCTCTCATGGTGAACTCACCACTTGAGAGCCTTCCCTTCACAACCAGGCTCTCAAGGCTGTCCCTGTATAGTACGATGTCAAGGTCCTTGAAGAGCTCCTCATAGACGGTAAGCGGCCTCTTAAGAAGACCAGTCTTGCATCGGAATTCGAATACCTCGTCAAACAGGAGAGTTATCGGTATGAAGAACCTGAGCGTGGATCCCGACTCTTCCGGCTTCATCGTCCTGTCCCTGAACTGTCCGAACCTAGTTGCATCTATAGACAGCGACCTGTCAGAAAAAATAAAATCAACACCGAGATCTTCCAGGCACTTCAATGTTGCCATGATGTCCAGCGACATGTCGAAATTATCCAGGACCCCTTTTCCTTTGGAAAGTGACAGAGCAATCAGCGCTCTATGCCCATAAGATTTCGATGCAGGGATACGTACGGTTCCATTTACCTTCTTGCAGTTTATCTCTTTGATCATTTGTACCACGCTCCTATTTCCGCTTAAGTATTCGTCTTCTCTTATTGTAAGGGCAAGAGGAATATTTATAAACAAAATGTCAATTTTATAACAAATCGTTAATATTTTATTCATACGATACGAATTAAGTCGAACAGGCTCAGATCATCTGGCTTCAAATCGCTCAAGCACATCCATTATGAAAGCCCCATCCCTGTAGAACAGCTCACCGTCTGCAGATATTGACCCACCGGATCTCAGGTCACCTATCATGTCCCAATGCACTGAAGAGCTGTTTGTTCCACCAGCCTCAGGCATGGAGTCTCCTATGGCCATGTGGAAGGTACCTCCTATCTTTTCATCAAAAAGGGTATTCTTTGTGAATTTCTTTATTCCATAGTTGGTACCTATGGCAACCTCACCGAAGAATCTCGAGCCTGCATCGGTATCTATGACGTTCATCAGGAGGTCCTGCCCCTCTTTTGCAGAGGCATCAATTATCCTTCCTCCAGCAACTTCAAGCCTTATTCCCCGGATTTCCTTGCCTGCATATATGAGCGGAAATGTGAATGTGACATGACCGTTAATCTCCTCATGTACCGGCGATGTGAAAATTTCACCATCCGGGAAATTCTGTCTCCCATCGCAGTTGATCCATTTCCTTCCATCAACCGAGACCCTTATGTCCGTGCCCTCGGATAATATGTGCAGCTCTTTTTTGGTATCAAGGTACCTGACCCACCTTTCCTGCTCGAGACTTATCTTCTTCCATTCGGCTACCGGGTCGTCCTTATCAAGCAGCCCCGCCCCATATACGAAATCCTCATAGTCCTCAAGGCTCATTCCTGCTTCCTGAGCATCGGCGAAGGTGGGGAACTGGGCTCCGCACCATCTCATGGTCCCGTCTCCTGTCCTTTCCGTGTATATCTTCCTCCAGGATGCAGCTCCTCTTGCGGAGGACCTGATCTTTTTTGAAGGAACTGATGCTGCATACTTGAGGTTCCTTGAACCCCACGCAGTAAGCCAAACATCCACCTTTTCCATCATGGCCTTCTGCAGCACATTCTCCTTCTCAAGCTGCTCTTCACTGGAGTTCTTGAGAACTATCTCCTGAATCTCATCTGAAGTCAGCACTGTCTCCACATGGGCTCCAGCCCTGACAGCCGCCTTCACTACCTCCTTGGCCCACGGAAGTGCGACCTCGTCGCATCTGACATAGACAAAGTCCCCCTCCCTGACCTCCGTTGAATAACTCACGAGCAGCTTCGCCAGTTTTTCCAGTCTTTCGTCCTTCATGCCTACCCCTTTCTGTTCACAAGGAACACCCCGATTATGATTACAGCAGCCCCTGCAATCTGCAGAGGAAACACAGCTTCCTTCAGTATGAATATGGATACCACGACGCTGATAGCAGGTTCAAGGTTGATGTACGCGGTAGCCTTGACGCTCCCCAGAGCCTTCAGGCAATAAAGGTACAGGTTATACCCGACGAAAGTGCATATTATCGAAAGGTACAGCAGATGAAATATGCCTGTAGGGCTAAGAGGCTGCAATCCTGTCTTCAGCAGTATGGGAGAGAGGAACAGTGTCCCCCATGCATTTGTATGAAATGAGGCCTCCATCGGTGAATAGCTTCCCTTGAGGTTGCTCATGAGAAGCGTGTATGCAACCCACGAAAGTGCTGCACCCAGCACCAGAAGGTCCCCTAAAGTTCCTGAAGAGAAAAGCGAAAAGTTTTCCTTCGCAAGCACAATAAGTGCTATGCCGGCAACAGACATGGTCACGCCGGCAACCTTCCATCTGTCCAGCCTTATCTTCAGAACCACAGAATTTACAAGCAGGGTCATTACAGGGATCGTGGAAATTATAATCGCCACGTTGGCAGTTGTCGTAAGCTTGACACCTATGTTCTGGAATGTGAAGTATGTCGCCACACCAAACAGTCCTCCCAAAACAAATCTCAGCCTGTCTTCCCTGTGGACCCGTTTTCCCCTGCCAAATGCAAACAGAGACATTACTAAAGTGGATATGGCGAATCTGTATAAAGCCGAAAGCACAGGGTCTATCTCATTGACCACAAACCTTATGCTGAGATAGCTGAGACCCCAGATTACCATAAGAACAACAGCCGCGGCGTGCGGCAAAAACTTCTTCATTCATACCTCCATGGTGCCGATCAAGGACACAAGCTAATTCTATCCCATTTTGGGAACCAAGTGAACTTCAGATTTATTCGGACATATGAAAAAATCCGATACAAACGTATCGGATTCTTTGATGGTGGTCGATCAGGGGCTCGAACCCTGGACCCTACGATTAAGAGTCGCATGCTCTACCAACTGAGCTAATCGACCGCGGTTTTTACTGACAAAGATTATTATACTTACCTGCCTATATAATGTCAACAAAAAACTTCATATTTTTTTGCAGCTTTTTTTCATCCTTTCCCCAGCTACAAGTGTCCGCCGATTTGCAGGTCATAAATTAAAGGTAGAGGCATGGGACTATAGCCGCATGCCTCCGGTAACAAAAGACTTAATGGGAGTATCAGTCTTTTCTGATGGCAGTTCCTGAAACCTTCTCATAGTACTTGGCTATTGCAGAATGGTCGCTCTGACCTTCCCCATCGGCCTTAAGCACCTGAAGCATCTGCTGGACGCTTGCTGTAAGTGGAAGCGGTGCTCCTGCTGCGGCACCTGTATCCAAGGCGTTTGTAAGGTCCTTGATATGCAGGTCGATCTTGAAGCCAGGCTTGAAATTGCCCTCAAGTATCATCGGTGCCTTGGCATTCATTACAGTACTTCCTGCAAGTCCGCCCTTAATGGCATTGAACACCTTCTCCACATCAGCTCCGGCCTTTTTTGCAAGAAGGAGTCCTTCACTGAGTGCAGCAATATTAAGTGCCACTATTATCTGATTAGTAAGCTTGCAGGTGTTTCCGCTTCCTATAGGTCCGACAAGTAGAGCAGACGCTCCCATTATGTCGAAAAGCGGCTTGGCCTCGTTGAAATCTTCCTCATTTCCACCAACCATTATCGCTAGTGACCCATCTATTGCCTTAGGCTCTCCTCCCGATACAGGTGCATCTATCATCCTCAGTTTCTTCAGAGACAGAGCCTTCTCCATCTCCTTGGAAGCGTCGGGGGCAATGGAGCTCATGTCGACAACAAGTGTTCCTTCAGCCGCACTTTCAAGTATGCCTCCTTCACCAAGTACAACTGCCTTGACATGAGGCGAGTTTGGAAGCATTGTGATTATCAGGCTGCAGTCCTTTGCAACTTCTGATACGCTTGCCCCTTCCTCCGCTCCTGCAGCCACAAGATCAGCTACCGCTGATTTGTTGAGGTCATAGACCTTCAGGCTGTAGCCTGCCTTAAGCAGGTTCTTAGCCATTGGCCTCCCCATGATTCCAAGTCCTATGAATCCAATCTTCTTATCCATTGATTCCTCCTATTGAAGAGAAACAATAGTTTCTATTGCCTCTACAACCCTTTCTGTAGTCAGGTTCTGATATTTGAGAATGTCCCCGTAGCTATGGGCGCTTCTTCCAAAGCAGTCCTGTATTCCAACAAACTCTACGGGTATCCTCTCAAGCCTGAGAGCTTCAGCTATGGCGCTTCCAAGCCCTCCCACTATGCTGTGCTCCTCAGCGGTAACGACGCCTCTTGCGCCTTTGACGAGCTCCTTGATCCTGTTCTGGTCAAGCGGCTTTATGGTGCTTATGTTCACGACCTTTACAGACACCCTGCCCTCAAGCTGCCTTGCTGCTTCCATGGCAAGAGTCAGCATATATCCAGTAGCAAAAAGCACCACATCGCTTCCTTCCTTAAGGACTGCAGGCACACCGATTTCGAATGGCGCATCCAAGGATGTGACATTTGGATAGTCATTCCTGTTCAGCCTCATGTAGCACGGTCCGTTGTATTCAGCAAGCGCCCTTACAGCCTTCACCGTCTCATTGGCATCTGCAGGACAAATCACAGTCATGTTGGGTATTGCCCTCATGATCGCTATGTCCTCGACTGACTGGTGAGTTGAACCATCTCCGAAATCAGACACTCCGGCTGATGATCCGCATATCTTGACGTTGAGCTTTCCGATGGCTATGGTCTGCCTTATCTGGTCGTATGCCCTTCCGGAAGCAAATACCGCGAAGGTATTTACAAATGGTATCTTTCCTGTCTGAGCAAGCCCTGCAGCGACAGATGTCATGTTCGCTTCCGCTATTCCCATTTCAACATGTCTGTCCGGAAAGCTTTCCTCAAAAAGCTTTCCTCTTGTTGAACCTCCAAGGTCCGCATCAAGAATTACGATGTTCCTGTTCACCTTTCCAAGTTCTACAAGGGTCGTGCCATATGCCTCTCTCTGATTTGTATGTTCCATGATGGTATCCTCCTCTATGAAAGCTCGGCCATAGCCTTGTCGTAGTTCTCTTTAGACAGCATTCCGTTATGGTAGCTGACTACGTTCTCTGCAAAGCTCAGTCCCTTTCCCTTTACCGTATTCATTATTATGACAGTTGGTTTGCCGTTCCTCTTGTCAGTTTCGTCAAGCGCCCACAGTATTTCCTTCATGTCATGGCCGTTTATCTCGATGGTGTTCCAACCGAAGCTATTCCATTTATTCCTGATATCGCCGGCATCGAACCTCTCGCATATAGGCCCTGTGGCCTGAAGCCTGTTGCAGTCAACAATTCCTACCAGATTGTCAGTGCTGTATACGGTAGCTGCCATTGCAGCCTCCCATATCTGGCCTTCCTGCTGTTCTCCGTCACCCATGAGGACATAAACCTTGCTGTCCAGTCCATCCATCTTCAGTCCCATTGCCATTCCAAGCCCGATCGAAAGTCCCTGTCCAAGGGATCCTGTTCCAGCCTCAATGCCAGGTGTCTTAAGCACATCCGGGTGACCCTGAAGGTATGAGTCGATCCTCTTTGTGTTGACAAGGTCCTCAACAGGGAAGTAACCTGCCTCAGCCAGAGCCGAGTACTGGAGTATAGCCACATGTCCCTTGCTTAGAAGGAACCTGTCCCTATCTTCCATTTTCTTGTTTTCAGGGTCATGCCTCAGCTTATGGAAATAAAGTGCTGCTACCATATCCGCTGAAGAGAAGGACCCTCCGATATGGCCTGCAAATCCAACTCCCATGCTTACAATAACGTTTCTTCTAAGTTTCCTGGCCTTATCCTCGAGATCGGCCACAAGCTTTTCATTATACATGTTCATACCTCCTGTGTCATATTTTCTCTGAAGAACCTGAGTGTCGCTGGAGCATCCGCTGTGAAGCTTTCTGAATACGCTTCACAGCTGACTCTGCCCTCATATCCTATTTGCCTTAGTGCATCGAAGAAAGGCCTGTAATCTGATTCATCCATCGATTTTGGGAATATCCTTCCATCAGGATTTGCCATATGGACATGGACAAGGGAACCCTTGCCATACCTTATCACTTTTTCAGGACTTTCATTTTCAACAGTAAGGTGGTAATAATCCACGAGAACCCTGACATTGTCACCTCCGACATCCTCAGCAAGCCTTACCCCTTCCTCGAAGGTGTTTATAAGGTTGCATTCAGCTTTCCTCAGAGGTTCTATTGCTATGGTTATTCCATTCTTTTTAGCGATCGGGTCTATAAGCTTCAGCAAGCTTACTACCTGTCTGTAGCCTTCATCCATCGGGAATCCTTCCGGTACCATCTTAGCAGGACCGCTTCCGAATACCACGGATTTCGCACCGATCGAGCCTGCAATCGCCAGAGCCTTCTCTGCATAGGCCAGTACCTCATCAAGCCTTACATCCGGTCCTGTAAGACGGAAGGTCTTTGGAAACATGTTATTGCATGCCTCGCAGCTCATTCCGGAAGACTTCAGCCTTCCGACCACCGCATCCCTTTCGGGATCCCTTAGCCTTGCCAGCTCTGCCAGTGGAAGCTCAACATAGTCGAAGCCCGCTTCCTTCAGCTTCTCGATGTTCTCGATCCCTGTTCCATCAGTTCCTGTTGAAACCATGTTCAGACAGCATCCGAATCTCATTGGACAGGAGCCTCCTTCATGGAAGGGTCTACCACTACCTTTATGAAGTCATCGGGCGATGTATGCAGAAGCTCGAAATATTCCGGAGCTTCGCCAAGGGATACCCTCGCACTAATGAGGCTCCTGGTATCAAGCTTTCCTGAACCGAGTATGTCTACTACCTCACCGAATTCCTCATGCGTGTAGTTGAATGTGCCAAGGACGCTTCTTGCGGATACCACGATATCCTGCATATTGATCTGCATCTCTTTCTGTGACATTCCTACCCAGATGGAAGTACCTGCCATCTTAAGGCTCTTTATTGACTGGTTTGCAGTGGCCTGAACTCCAACGGCTTCTATAGAAATGTCCGCCATTTTCCCGCCCGTGATCTCACTTAGCGCTTCCAGATAATCAACCTTTGAGGGATTCACAACGGCATCAGCTCCCAGAGTCAGAGCTGTCTCAAGCCTCCTGTCACTGAGGTCGCTGATTATGATCATTTTAGGCTCCCGGATCTTAACAAGCTGCAATATGCAGAGCCCAATGGTTCCTGCCCCGATTATAAGAACGACCTTGCCCCTTAAGTCCCCTGCCTTCTTTACAGCGCCGTAGCCTACGGCATAAGGCTCAGCAAGAGCACCGTCCTCAAACTCACAGCTGTCCGGAAGCCTGTAAAGAAGCTTTTCCGGCACCGCGAGATATTCCGCCAATGCGCCATCCTCTGTCAGTACGCCGAAGAATCTCTTGTTCAGGCACATGTTCGTGTATCCGTTCATGCAGTTTTCGCATTTGCCACAGAAATTGATAGGCTGGACTACCACCTTGTCACCAGCTCTGAAGGTCTTCGAGCCTTCCGCAGGTGTAACTACCTCAGCAGAAAATTCGTGACCCATGGTCATCGGTGGTATCCTTCTTCCGGTAAGCCCAAGGTAGCCATGGACATCGCTGCCGCAGATTCCGACAGCCTTTACCCTAAGCAGGGCTTCGCCTTCACCCGGCACCGGTTCTTTCATATCTTCAATCTCAAGCCTCTTCGGGCCCAGATATCTCAATGCTCTCATTTGACGCCTCCATATATGGCTTCAGTAACGTTAATCCTGACATTTCCAGAATTTTCAAAGCCACTATTTTCTTTGCATTAGTAATGTGTT
Source organism: Clostridiaceae bacterium UBA6085 (assembly GCA_002428605.1). Classification (GTDB taxonomy): domain Bacteria; phylum Bacillota; class Clostridia; order Clostridiales; family Clostridiaceae; genus Youngiibacter. The sequence goes on along the minus strand of DIXH01000010.1, from coordinate 42,119 downwards.
ACCATTGAATAAAATTATAGTTGCCTGATGCTTCTATAAAGATGGAGGTAGACTGTTCCAGCAGTCTACTTCCTTTTATTTTCCCTGTCACTCATAGCCATCCTCGCACAAAGCCTGAAAGCGGCTTCGAATGCTCCGGTGTCTGCAATTCCCTTTCCCGCTATGTCATATGCTGTTCCATGGGCTGGAGTGGTGATGGCAAACGGCTGTCCTGCAGCAACTGTGATCCCTTTCTGGAAGCCCTTGAGCTTCATAGCGATCTGACCCTGGTCATGGTACATGGTGACTACCGCATCGTAGTCCCCCTTGAAAGCCTTCAGGAATACTGTATCAGATGGAAACGGGCCGTCGACCCTTATGCCGTTTTCTGCAGCCAGCTTTACTGCCGGCTCAAGCACATCGATCTCTTCCCTTCCGCATGTCCCTGAGTCTCCGCCATGTGGGTTGATCGCAGCTATCACAATCCTGGGATTCATGAAGCCGCCCCTTCTTAAAGTATCGTTCGCAAGTGTTATTGCATCCATTACCCTTTCAACGGTTATGTTCCTGCTGACCTCGCTTAAGGGTATGTGGCTTGTTACCCTGGAAGTCCAAAGATCATCAAGCACATTCATCTCTCCATGTGGAAGGTGGGCTACGCCAAGCTTGTCAGCAAAAAGCTCGTGCTCGCTCTCATACTCATATCCACCAAGCTTCATTGCCGCCTTGTTCAGAGGCGCGAAGCAGAAACCTTCAAGATAACCTTCCTTGCACCAATCCATAGTCCTGACAAGATTATCAGCCTCTTCCTTGCCATTTGATGCCGAAACCACTGATAGTCTAAGGTCTTTTGTATCAAGTGTCTCAGTATCAAGCAGGAGGATTCCTTCACCCGTTCTGATTTCTTCCGGACTCGTTATTCTTTTGTATTCAAAGCTTTCACCAGCTATTTCAATCCCTTTAGTGAGCAGTCTCTCATCTCCGATGATCACCGGGCATGAGTGTTCAGTTAGGAATCCCTTAGCAGCCAGCTTTGCGACAAGCTCAGGTCCGATGCCTGCGGCATCACCAAGCGGTATTCCAAGTATTGGTCTGTCTTCCTTCATATTCCCCCCACAGTCCGGAAGGACCGGGCCTCTTCCCTAATTTTGGGAGTAGGTCCCGTACGCTTCCAGCAGATGTTCCTTCATAAGTTCCTTTGCTTGTTCTCCATCTCTCTCCTTGAGTGCCTCGAGCAGCAGCCTGTGATACTTCTTTCCTATTCCCATACCCACTTTCTCTGTCAAACTGCTTATCGTTTCCCTCATGACATCCCTTACGATGCTGTTCATTTGCATGATCAGTGAGTTCCTGGTGCTTTCTGCGATTATAGTGTGGAACTCAAGGTCCTCATCCACGTATTTATCCAGGTCCTCACTGTAGCTCTCAAGCCTGTCCACGCTTTCCTCCAATGCAAGAAGCTCCTCTTCAGTCATCTTGTAGGCTGCCATCTCAGCAGAACCTACTTCGATGATCATCCTGAACTCGAAGACCTCCCTCATGGAATCCTTGCCTAGATAAACATACGGAATTATCTCATTGACATATATCCCAGGTGTCAGCTCCTTTATGAAGGAGCCTTCACCCGTTCTCGTCTCAAGTATCCCAAGGGTTGTGAGCTTGGATAGCGCCTGTCTTATAGTGATCCTGCTAACTCCGAAGGATTTCGCAAGGTCATTCTCCGATGGCAGCTTTTCACCCTGTTCCCATATCCCTTCAATAATATGTTTCTTCAGCTGTTCGTAAACCTGATCGCTTATGCTTGACTTTGTTATCTTCTGGATTTCCATTATTTTCTCCTTTTGCACAAAAGAGAGATGCAAGAATCAATTGCTTACTTTATCCCTTTTGATGCCATGAATTCACTTTCAAACTGCTTGACGAAAGTTGTGGCATCCGTGCTGTTCATGTAATCTGCTATTAGCTTGTATATGTCGATGTAGTCAGTCTTCCAGGTTGTAGAATCACTCACCTTCTTGAGCGCTTCTGTGTAGTACTTCACTGCATCGGCGCTCATGCTCTTTGGCGCGGCAACGCCTCTCCAAACCGGAACCTCAACATTCTTGTAGCTTCCCACTTCGCTTAGAGTCGGTGCATCCTTAAGGTTGCCATCGTATCTCTTCTCTGAAAGTGCGAGTATCGCTGTAAGGTCTCCTGAATTGACATACTCTGATGCCGCAGCAGGCTTTGACATTACAAGGTCAACATGACCGCCAAGTATTGCAGTTATCGCTTCACTTGTCGAGTTGTAGGTTATATACTTCATGACATCTTTTGAAAGTCCGATTTCAGCTATCATAGCTTCATAAGTAGCTATGTCGTCACCCTTCGAGCCTCCGATTATTACAGGAGTTCCCGCCTTAGCTGCATCTATGGCATCCTTGAAGGTCGCATATTTGCTGGCCTTGCCCTTGAATAGCAGCTGCTTGTCAACAGCCATGATCGCTATGATCTGGAAGTTACCTGACCTGTTTGCAGTATTCTGTACCATCGGCATAAGGTCTCCGCTGTTGAAGGTAAGGAGTGTGTTGTTTGCCTTGTCCCCCTTTAGGTTTGCAACTTCATTCCTTCCGATCTCACCGTTTCCGTCCGTCTTGTTGTTGACTACGAAAGTCACTCCCTCTACTATCTTGTCCTTTGTCATTATGTCTGTGATCTTTCTTGTGAAGATGTCGCTTCCGCCGCCTGCACTGGATGTGACTATCCAGTCGATCTGTGATGCCGGTTTGAAAGCTGCAGGAGCCTGATCCTTCTGTCCACAACCTGCAAGAAGTGCGATACCCATGACTGTGACCATTAGTTTGCTGATTTTCTTAAACATTGTTTCCCCCCAATAATTTAATATATTCTCTACTTTTCAGCAGACAACTCAGTTTTTGATTCTTCCTTGGCTTTTCCAGCCCTGACCTTTCCCATGATGCTTTTATATGCAGGTGTAATTATAAGACCTGCAAACACAATCACAAGTGCAGTGCTTATTGGACTGTCCAGGAATATTCCAAGACTTCCTCCTGATATAATGAACGTCTTCCTCATGTTTGACTCAAGGAGAGGTGCCAGTACGAAGGACAGAAGCATAGGTGCAACCGGATAGTCATTCTTGTCGAGTACATACCCAAGTACCCCAGTCACGAGCATAACCACTACACCATACATTGAATTGCTTGTACTGTAAGCACCTACGATACAAATAGATGTTATCGCCGGTATCATGTACTTGATCGGAACTGAAAGTATCTTAAGAAGATACGGGATGACCAGAATCGATACAATTACCGCAAGCACATTTGAAAGGTACAGAGACGCTATGAGCCCCCAGGTGAAGACCGGCTGGTTAGTAAACAGCAGAGGTCCCGGATTGAGGCCGAACATTATCAGTCCGCCGAGGAGCACTGCTCCTGTTCCGGATCCCGGTATTCCAAGAGCGAGTAGTGGTGCGAACGCTCCGGCTGCGGCTGCATTGTTGGCAGCCTCTGCTGCAGCGATTCCTTCTATAGCTCCGGTTCCAAGCGGTTCCTTCGATTTAAACTTCTTCTGTACCGCATACCCAAGGAATGCACCCGTAGTTGCTCCTGCACCAGGAAGTACACCTACGAATGTACCCATTAGTCCTGACCTGATCGCAGGAGGAAGGAGCCTCTTCCAATCATTCCAGGTCAGCATGCTTCCTTTGATCGAAAGCTTGGCTACCTCACCAGGCGTGACTGGCTTGATGTCCTTCTTGGCATCATGGATCAGCTTTATGACCTGAGAAAATCCTACAGCTCCGATTATGAACGGTGTGAATGGAATTCCACCCAGAAGGTACATGCTTCCGAAGGTATATCTCGGAGATCCGGTAAGGGTATCCATTCCTATGGTTGCAAGGAGTATTCCTATCATCGTAACAAGGAGTCCCTTGCTGATATTGTCTCCCACCAGCCAGCTTATCGATGTCATCGCAATCAGCAGCACCATGGTCATTTCGGCAGGTCCGAATTTCAGTCCTACGTTTGCAAGAGCCGGTCCTACAACTGTAAGGATGATTATTCCGATTGTTCCGCCTACGAAGGATGCCATGATGGCAGTCATAAGCGCCTGACCTGGCCTTTTCTTCTTCACGTTCATCGGATATCCGTCAAGCGTTGTCATGATAGCCGGTGAATCACCCGGGATGTTAAGGAGTATCGCACTGAAGCTCCCTCCGTACATGTTCGAGTAATACAGTGCGCCAAGCATTATCATCGCAGTCAGAGGATTGAATTTAAAGGTTAGCGGAAGCAGGAGCGCAACTCCAGCAAGGCTTCCTATTCCGGGCATCGCCCCCACGACAAGCCCCAGAACGGCACCGAGCATTGATGCTATGACATTTTGAAATGTCAGCGCTGTCTGAAATCCATTTAAAAGATGCTCTAAGTTTTCCAAAGCGTTTCCCCCTATAAAAGATTTTCAAGAAGTCCCATCGGGAACGGTACCCTGAGCCAGAACACGAATGCCCCGATTATGATAACTGACATGAATCCTGTTACCTTCAGTGTGGAGATCCACGGCGTATTCTCGTAGTATCTCAGCCAGATGACGATATACAGTATCACGCTTGGTATTAGTCCGATCAGGTATGTCATTACAACCACTCCAACCGCCCCAAGGATTACCATCAGCTCAATGCTGAAATATTTTGGACTTTCTGTCCCGACAGCTCCCTTCAATATGAACAGGCTTACAATAAGAAGCACTGTTCCTGTTATAGTCGGAAAGAACCCAGGTTTCGGTCCGTTTACACCATCCCAGAATCCGAATTTGCTTAGTCCAAGCCAAATGAAGACCACAGATATCAGTAACCCCGCAAGAGGTATGATCAGTCTTGAATTTATCTTGCCCCTTTTCAAATGCTCCACTCCTTTTCATTTTTTAGTCTTTTGCGAATCTGTATGCTGGCTACCTGTATTACAGGTATACCCATAATCTACAGAAAATCGTAATCGTTGTCAATAAGCATAAACCATAATTTTGATTACGTTTTCAGGGATTGATAATTTATAGATAACTTCGAAAGTGAATTATTTACAAGATACTGATAAATTGAGAATAAATGGGGGCATATAGTCAATATTTAAAAATTGTGGAGATATATCAGATAATTGTTATCCACAAAATAATAAAAAAATAACAGTATAAATATTGATTTATTCAAATCACCCATAAATATTAGCTTGGCATTTACACATTTATCCATATCACTTCAACCACTCTGTCTGGCATAGAATCACTAATGTAACCATATTGTGAAGACCGTCGCAAACTGAGTCATGGTCCGATTTTTATGCTAAACTTGAATTGTGGATATGGTTTCTTCATATCCTATGATTCAAATGGAGGGATGGATTTGTTCAACTTCAATTACCATATGCCAACCAAAATAATAATGGGTCCTGACTGCGTGAAGAAGAACAGCCGGCTGCTGAGACAGTTCGGAGATTTTTGCCTTATAGTCACAGGTCACGGTTCTTCAAAGATAAACGGTTCTCTGGAGGACGCAATTTCTGCTCTCGAGCATGAAGACATACGATACAGGATATTCGACGAGGTTGAAGAGAATCCTTCACTTGAGACTGTAGAGAAGGCCTTCCTGGAAAACTCCGTTCATCCCGTTGATTTCATAATCGCCATAGGCGGAGGCTCGGCCATGGATGCTGCGAAGGCTATATCATTACTATTCAGGAACAGGATCACCGCACGTGAGCTTCTTTCAATGAAAAACCTCAAGGGTATTCCCATACTTTCGATACCTACTACAGCTGGCACGGGCTCTGAGGCAACTCCCTATTCGGTTCTGACTGACCATCAGGAATCGACAAAGAAAAATATCGGCCAGGTCATTTTCCCAGACATCGCTTTCCTCGATGCAAGGTATACCATTAATTTGCCGCATCATATTACTGTCTCAACCGCAATCGATGCATTCACACATTTAGCTGAAGGCTACCTTAACAGGAATTCCAGCATTATGTCTGATATGTTGGCAGAAAAAGGCTTCTCACTATTCGGAGAGTGCATCGGAGCTTTAAGGAATGGCTGTCTCACGATACTGGACAGGGAAAAGCTTATGCTCGCTTCAACTCTGGCCGGCATGGAGATCTCCCAGACAGGTACCAGCCTTCCTCACGGAATGGGCTATCCTCTGACCTATTTCAAGGGAGTGCCGCACGGTACTGCGAATGGTATCCTATATGAAGGGTATCTGTCGGTTTTCAAGGACAGAAGAAAGATAGACAGGATGCTAAGCCTCGCAGGAATGGCAGGAATAGCTGAAATGGGTGCCATATTCAGGGAGCTTCTAAAATGCGACCTTGTGCTTTCTGAGGATGAGATAGCAGAATATACAGAGAACATGCTATGCAACGACCAGAAGCTGAAGAATCATCCTGAGCATGTGACAAGGGATGATATCGCAGGTATCTACAGGAGCATTAACAGAAAGTAAGGAAGTGAGAAAAATGTGCGGAAGATTCCAGCTTGAGCTCAGAATGGAAGACATGGTCAATTTCCTGGAGATAATTGAAGAGGTCAACAAGCGCTACAACGCACAGGACCTGGACAGATACGCACGTGACAAAAAGGATGTATACCCAGGGACACAATCGCTGGCGATAACCGGAGAAGGATTTCTTGAGCCTGTCTGGGGATATCCGATGGAGAAGAAGCTGATCATAAACGCAAGGTCAGAAACAGCCTTTGAAAAGAGCTTGTTCAAAAGGTCCATGATTGAAGGCCGCTGTCTGATACCAGCAAACCTCTTCTATGAGTGGCAGGGTGAAAAGAACGTCAAGCATATGATCTCAACTGATGACAGGCACATGATGCTTGGAGGCATTCACCAGATTTTCAGGAATCATGATGGGAAGCCGGAGGAAAGGTTCACAATACTCACCATGGATTCAAAGGATGAGATGGCAAAAGTCCATTCAAGGATGCCGGTCATTGTTCCAAAGGGAAAATATGCCCGATACCTTGACCGTGAAACCCCGGAAAATGAGATAAGAAACATCCTGTCATCCTATCCTGAACATCTTATCATTGCCAGGGATGAAGGCAATTCTCAGATTTCAATGTTCTGATCAAAAAGGAGCCTGCGCTTTTGCGCAGGCTCCTCAGTTTATTATGATTTTATGCCGTTCCTGATTTCCAGATACTCATCAAATGTACAAAGCTTGTCGAAGTATGAATCAGGGGTAATCTCAATTACCCTGTTTGCAACTGTCTGGCAGAACTGATGGTCTCGTGACGAGAACAGGAGCACACCTGAGTAGTCTATAAGCCCGTCGTTCACAGCCGTTATCGACTCAAGGTCAAGGTGGTTGGTAGGCTGGTCGATTATGAGGAGGTTGGCTGTACTTAGCATAAGCTTCGACAGCATGCACCTTACCCTCTCTCCACCTGAAAGCACGCTTGCTTCCTTAAGCGCCTCTTCACCGGAGAACAGCATCCTTCCAAGGAATCCTCTGATGTAGGTCTCGGTCTTGTCATCAGAATACTGCCTCATCCAGTCAACGAGGTTCATATCGACTCCATCGAAGTATTCGCTGTTGTCCCTTGGGAAGTAGCTCTTCGTTATCGTTATTCCGTACTTGTAGCTTCCTGAATCAGGCTCCATCTCTCCCGCAAGGATCTTGAACAGCGTGCTTACGCTAATGTCATTTCCAGCAAATGCTATCTTTTCATCCCTGTTTACGATAAAGGAAACATTGTCCAGAATCTTGACTCCGTCTATTGTCTTGGATATGCCATCTACAATGAGGATGTCATTTCCAGGTTCCCTTTCAGGTTTGAATCCAACAAAGGGATATCTTCTATTGGATACCGCAATATCGTCAAGGGTGATCTTATCAAGCAGCTTCTTTCTCGAGGTAGCCTGCTTGGACTTTGACTTGTTGGCCGAGAACCTCTGTATGAAGGCCTGAAGGTCCTTGATCTTGTCCTCTTTCTTCTTGTTCTGGTCCTTCATGAGCTGCTGCATGAGCTGGCTTGACTCATACCAGAAGTCATAGCTTCCCATGTACATCCTTATCTTACCGAAGTCAACATCGCAGATATGTGTACACACCATGTTAAGGAAATGCCTGTCATGGGACACTACGATCACAGTTCCCTCGAAGTTGATAAGGAAATCCTCAAGCCATGCTATTGAGACCACATCAAGATTGTTAGTTGGCTCGTCCAGTATAAGTACTCCAGGCTTTCCAAAAAGTGCCTGTGCAAGAAGTACCTTGACCTTGTCTCCGCCTTCGAGTTCGCTCAGGGTCTTCTCATGACTTTCTGTACCGATACCAAGTCCGATCAGAAGTGATGCAGCCTCTGCTTCAGACTCCCAGCCGTTCATGTCGGCAAACTCGCCTTCAAGCTCGGCAGCCCTTATTCCGTCCGCATCGCTGAAATCAGCCTTTGCGTATATTTCATCCTTTTCCTTCATTATCTCGAACAGCCTTGCATTTCCCATGACGACTGTGTCGATTACCCTGTTGGAATCATACTGATAATGGTCCTGCTTCAGGACTGACATCCTGACATTGCTTCCAATGAACACTTCACCTGTGTTAGGCTCGATCTCCCCGGAAAGTATCTTGAGGAATGTTGATTTTCCGGCTCCGTTTGCTCCAATTACACCATAGCAGTTGCCTGGTGTGAACTTAAGGTTTACTTCATCGAAGAGCTTCCTGCCGCCATATCTGAGGCCTACATTATTTACACTTAACATTAAGTAATTCACTCCATTTACGTTTTTCGTACAATTAATTATTATACCATCAATTCCTATATAAATGTAGGAAAATGAAATAATAGACCAGATGAAAAATGAGGTCGCAAATGGACCTCATTAAAAAATTCAATAACCCTTAAGGTATGTTTCCAGGACATCAGATGCCTTTTCCTTGATTTCTTCAAGCGTCCCGTCATTATTGACTATCATGGCAGCCTTTTCGACAAGTGAAGCGACTTCCTTCTCTGTATTGTGGTTAGGATTGCTGTTCTTTGCAACCTCTTCACCATCTCTGGCAACAAGCCTTGCAAACCTGTTCTCCTTGGTTGCAGTTATCCCTACGATAAGGAAACCTGACTTCTTCCAGAAGTCGAAGTCATCCTTGGTCCTTCCGCCTACGATCATTGGAATGATCTTCTGGTTGACCCTTCTAAGGTTCTCGTTGATCTCTTCCCATTTGCGGTCCTGAGTGATCTCCACCTGTTCCGCATTGTCCTGTATCATCTTACCGAGAGCATACTTGTTGAGTATGTTCATGTCTATTTCCCTGAGCTTGTCCGCAACAAGCTGCATGAAGCCCCTTTCGTTGTTCTTCCACTCCGGTGAGACGGACACTACGGGTTTCATACCTCTGATTATGTCACTGAGGCCATATTTTCTTACCTTGTTCTCCTTTTCGATGATGTAGTCGGCCAAAGTGTCCTTGCCTGACCCCATTTCTCCAAAGATTATTATTCCGTTGTATTCCATCATTTCCTCCATTTTGGTGCTAAACCTGTTCACATTCAAAGTATATTATACTTCAAAACTCCAATAAATAAAGAGAAATATTATACTTCATGCGTATAAGTAAATTAGCCAAAATGAAGAATCATCATAAGGCTACACAGTTACTTCACTTGTAATTATATAAATCCAGAAACCAAATCTACATTACCTAGAACCTTCCAGTCGCCACCTGAACACCTATGGAGACAAATACCACCAGAGTATCAACGATAAACCCCAGAATCATCGGCTTGAATCCAATGTTTTTGATATCTCCAAAACTTGTCTTAAGACCGATTGCCGATAAGGCCATGACCATGCAGAATTTTGATGTCCCTGATAAAGCACCTACTAGAGCATCAGGGATGATTCCCGTGCTGCGAATTGCTACGACAACAAGAAAGAATATGATGAAGTACGGGAAGATCTTCCTTAAGTTAACAGATATGCGTCCATTGCCACACTCTGACCTTGCTTCCAGCCTTTCTGTGATAATCGAAAAAATCAAAACATATGGAATTATGAACAATGTTCTGGTCAGCTTGACAATGACTGCAGTGTTGCCTGCAAATTCTGAAAAAGCGTATCCTGCAGCGACAACTGAAGATGTATCATTAACTGCCGTACCTACCCATAAGCCATATCCAACGCTTGACATGCCAAGAGCGATCCCGATCCATGGAATTACTACAACAGTAAGGACATCAAAGATGAATGTCGATGAGATAGCATATGCAACATCTTCATCTTTTGCTCTGATGACCGGTCCTACTGCTGCCACAGCAGAACCACCACAAATCGCCGTACTTACGGACAGCAAATTTGTAAGCTTCCAGTTAGTTCCAAACAATTTACCAATAAGGTTTCCTGCACCAAATGCAGTAGCCATGGTAAAGATCATCACAAATAAAGAGTATTTCCCCACACTCAACACTTCAGAAAAATTCAGGTTTACACCCATAAGTATGATACCTAAACGAAGTACAATCTTTCCAGCAAAGCTTATTCCAGCGTTCAACTGTTTGTATCTACAAATTAATGGATTCAACACCATACCAACCAGTAAAGCCATTACAGTGGCTCCGATAATATCACCCGGAATCAGACTGCTTAAAAGCATCGCAACAACCGCAACGCAGGCACTCAGCAGCAGCCCTGGTGCCAGGTTGTTCAATTTCACAGACATAATACACCTCCAAAGCTAATAATGAATCCACTTGAATATATCATCGATTTCTCATAAAATGAAATTATAATATTTTATATTCATATAAATTTTTCTTATGTGAGGTATTCAATGCTGGATAATAGGTTACAGACATTTCTTACACTATGTGAAACGTGCAATTATACAAAGACCGCCCAAAAACTAAACATGACACAACCGGCTGTCTCGCAGCACATACAGTTCTTGGAAAATCACTATCAGGTTGCATTAATCTCAAGTAAAGGAAAGAATTTTTCTCTTACTGAAGAAGGAAGAGCGTTGCAGGAATACTTAAGGACACTCTATGCCAATTCTGAACGTATCCTTCCCCTGCTGCATCGGATAAAAAATCACACTAAACCCCTGATTTTTGGAGCAACTTTGACAATTGGTGAATACACAGTCCCACCTATTCTTTTCAAATTGTTCAAAGAGGACCCGGAAACCAATATCTCCATGTTTGTTGAGAACACAAATATACTACAAAAGATGCTTTGGGAAGGGAAAATTGACTTTGCCCTGCTGGAAGGTCACTTTAACCATAATCAATTCGAGTATAAAGAATTATCAAATGAAACATTCGTTGGCGTCTGTTCTCCAAATAACAAGATCGCAAACACTTCAACAAATCTGGAGGGGCTGCTTGACCAAAACCTGATTCTGCGGGAACCGGGAAGCGGAACACGAGATATCTTCGAACATGCCTTATATGATCAAAACCTAAGTATTGATGATTTTAGGCATAGAATTGAAATTGGAAATATGAATGCAATCAAGGAACTGTGCCATCAAAATATCGGTATCACATTCATGTACCGGGAAGCCATAAAAAAAGAGGTATCGCAAGGATACCTCAAGGAAATTCCAATACAAAATTTTAATGTCACTCATCCCTTCAATTTTGTTTACTTGAAAAATTGTCCTGACAAAGCTCAAATCGAGTACTGGTTTGATAGAATAATTAATTTGAGAAATACCTGATGCTTCTGCTGAAGCAGTATTGCAGAAGACAGGCTTACTTTCGTTAAACATCCAGACTATACTGACTCCATCCTTTCTCCGTCCTTGACCTTCCAGAAGAATACCATGCCAAGAATAAAGAGAAGTATCAGGCTCAGTATCCCGTATCTGGACTCGCCGGTAATCGTAGATACGATAGCCATGAGAAGAGGCCCGAATATTGAAGATACCCTTCCGAAAATGTTGTATATTGAAAAATATTCAGCTGACTTCTCCTTCGGAATTATCTTACCGAAGAATGACCTGGACAGTGCCTGGATTCCGCCCTGTGCACTTGCCACAAGCATTGCGAGTATCCAGAAATCAAACTCAGTCTTAAGGAAGAACCCATATATGGAAATTATAGTGTATGTGACTATTCCTGCCATTATCATGTTCCTTGCGCCGAATTTCTTGGATAGGGCTCCGTAAATCAGGGCAAATGGGAATGCGACAAGCTGTATCGCTATCAATATTACCATGAGCCTGTCTGAATCCAGACCTACATCGATACCATAGGCGGTTGCCATGGTTATTACAGTATGGACACCGTCTATGTAGAAGAAGTAGGCAAGAAGGAAGAAGAACACGTTCCTGTTCTTAAGTGTTTCATTCAGTGTGGCCTTAAGCCTCTTGAAGCTTTCGCTTATCTGTCCCGGCCTTCCTTCAATGTAGTAGACCTGCTTCACATTCTTAAGCATCGGTATGGTGAATATCAGCCACCAGACAGCAGTTATGATGAAAGCGAGCTGAGTGGCGAGAACTGTAGATATGCCTATCTTGTCAGCGCTTAGTATGAGTCCGATTGAAATGACAAATGGTATGGTTCCTCCAAGGTAACCGTAGGCAAAGCCTTTTGAAGATATCATGTCCATCTTCGAGTCATCGGTGACATCTGTCAGGAACGAATCGTAGAAAATGCTTGAACCATTGAACGCAACTGCTGTAACAACATAAATCGCGAGGGCAAGGAACCACTGTCCTTCACCTGCAGCTGCGAGAAGTGCTGATGAGCCTATGGCGGTAAGGGTGAAAATTGAAAATAATGTCTTTTTGAATCCCTTGAAGTCCGCTATGGTTCCGAGAAGCGGGGCCATTATTGCGATGATAAGAGTAGCCAGGGAATTTGCGTAACCCCAGTAGGCTGTCGACATGCTGTCAGACATGTTGATTGCCGATACACTTTTGAAATAGACCGGGAGTATCGCTGTCGTGATCGTTATGGAATATGCCGAGTTTCCAACATCCTGGAGTATCCAGCTTCGTTCCTGCTTAGTCATGTTATCCTCCTGAATCCTTTAGTCATTTCTTCAAGTATACAACGCGCCTGCCATTCAAGGATATAAGAAGAATTGTCAAATATGCGTTAAAAAGGAACCTCTTGCGAAGTCCCTTCAGGTGATCTATTCATTCATGCCCCTTTTTTTCCAGATACCTTTCCTTGACCAACGAGAATGTCAGATGGTCTCTCCATTCTCCTGATATGTAAAGGTACTTCTCATTAAGTCCGACCTTACTGAAGCCATTTTTTTCCAGCGTCTTCTGTGACCTAAGGTTCTCGGGCAATGTAGATGCCTCAAGCCTGTGGAGACCCAGCTCCTCGAATGCGTAGTCAATGACTGTTGACAAAGCATCCTGCATATAGCCCTTTCCTTCCGTATCCTTACCAAGCCCGTAGCCCACGATTGCGCTTCTGAAGCTGCCGTAGGTTATTCCGGAAACCTGTATCTTACCTATCAGTGAGCCCTTCAAGAAAATCCCGAAATTGATGGCGCTTCCTGCAAGATATGCACGGTAGGATTCCTCCAGCGCCTTCTTCTGACCCTTGATTGTGTAGAACTCGTCCTCCCGCCTTGGCTCGAACGGACCGAGGAACTCCTTGTTCCTGGAGTAATATCTTAAGAACGATTCTGCGTCCTCAGGAGTTGCCAGCCTGAGATCGACACTCTTACCTTCAAGGGCCAGAAGCTTGTAGTCCGTCACACTCCTGAACCTGGTCGCATCCGTTCCGAAAAGGAACTCGCTTGCGATTATGGAGTCCTGGTAGGAGTTGTTGACGAGTATGCCTTCAAGCGTAAAGCCGCTTGAAGTGAACGGTGATGTCAGAGTCTCGCTTGAGGTTATGATATTCAGCTTGAACACCTCTCCTCCCCAGATAAGAGACTTGGCGATGGCCTGGACCGCTGACTTCATAAGGTCGACATCCTGGTTCTTGTAGAACCTCAGCCTTATCATCGCACTCTTTGTGCCGGGATCCTTCTCAATAACCGTATATCTTCCTATGGTAATGGAATCGCTGTCCCTTAGGATATGGTCCCTACCGTCTCCACCCTTGGTCTGTTCGATTGTAACCTTCATGCTTCCCATAGCTTCACCCCTTCCGTCATTTCAGAATCTCTTTGGTCCTCGACCCGATGAATGCTGTGGCAGCAAGAGCGGCCACAAGGCAGGCAGGTATAAGGAATATGGACAATCCAGGGCCTATAGCATCCGTAAGCATGCCCATTACCTGGTTCATTCCGTTTAAGACAACATTAATAATAGTTATGACATACCCCATGGCATGGGCAGTTGAGTCTGGAAAAACAACTCCCACCTTTGAGATCAATGAAGGATAGACAATCGAGTAAAAAAGTCCGGCAATGCTGACAACTATGAGGAACTTTTCACCGAGCAGAAGCCCTGACAGCATCAACCCCAGAGATATTATGAGAGTTCCTGCGACAGCCCTTATGGTTCCCACCTTCTGGACTACGAATCCTCCGAGAAGCCTTCCTACTGAAAACAGCAGGAAGAAGAAGCCTACATACCTGGCGCCTGTGCTCTCCGGATATCCGTAGATCGCCTTCAGGTAATTTGTAAGCCACAGTGATACGCCGAACTCTGAAAATGCATAGAATCCCAATGCCAGACCGAAGGCAATCACCAGCGGGTCCCTCATGAGCTTTCTGCCTGACACCTGCATCTCTTCCTTTGCCCTGGGGATTTCAGGAATAACAGCGAACCTCGAAAGGAATGCAAGGAGAAAATAAGCAACGGATACTCCCAGATATATAGTTCTCCATCCGATTCCCATGGAAAGAAGAGTTCCTGTCAGGTTCTGGGCTATTGTCGAACCAACCCCGTACATGGCATGGAGTATGTTCATTATCACTGTCTGAATCGAAAAGAACATGAATGGAATTATCGTATTGGCTGACACGTTGTAAAGAGCTATCCCCATCGATATGGGCACAAGCCCCAGGGCAAACAGGAAAAAGCTCCTTGACCAGGTCTGAAGCAGTATTCCAGAAAGTACAAAGGCAAGACTTACCGTAAAGGAGCCCTTCTGTCCAAGCTTTCCAATTATCGGTCCTCCAAACAGGGATACAAAAAGACTTGATGCAGCTCCAACAGTTATAGCTGTAGAAATAAGGGTATTAGATACCCCGAACTCGTCCTTGAACATTGGTATGAATATGCCTCTTGTGTTTTCAATGAACGGTGCAAGGAGCATAATTGCAAATATGAGGAATACACCGATTCCGTTGTGCTTCTTATTCATTGGTTTTTCTCCTTCATACTCCAGACAGCCTCTGTGGCTGCCACTTCAATTATAGTTTATTTCCTCCCTCCCAGGCAAACAGTATACGCTGCCATTACGGATCACATTTCCTTTCTGATAACGATCAAACAAGACGCTTGACTCAGCATCTGCAAAACTTGCCTCATATGGGGTATAATTGAGTAAGTAAAAATCAGAGGTGCGATATGAACAAGAATATTACTGAAAAACTTGGCTTCTTCTTCATGGGTCTTATAGGAAGATTCAATGAAAACAGCTCCATATATGTGGGTACGGAGGTAGTCTTTACAGCCGGGCTCAAAAAATTCAAGGGCAATGCCATACCTGATGGGGATGGGGTAGCCTATAACTACAACGGGGTGACAAGGAAAATGTCCTTCACAGACATGCTTAAGGACATCCAGGCTGAAGCCCTGAAGTATGATGCAGCAAGCATCATCTACGAGGAAAGGGGAACGAGACTTGTCATAACAGCTGATGGGAAGAATGTCAACATGGCTACTGAGGTGCTTAAGGACAGGGAAATCGAGGCAGGTGAGACTTCAACCCTTCTCAACAGGGATTACCTTGTGAAGTCAACCGAAGCACAGGCTCTCCTGAAGGCAATCGGGATAATGTCCAGGGATGGAAAGATAAAGAACAACAAGATCAGGAAGTATAACCAGATCGACCACTACGTAGAGCTTTTGGCACCTGAGCTTTCTTCGCTGAAGAGAGAGGGCACGGTAACAATACTTGACGCTGGCTGCGGAAAGTCGTACCTTTCGTTTGTTCTGAACTATTACCTTACAGAGGTAAAGAGAATGAAGTGCCATTTCATAGGCATAGATATCTCCCCTGCTGTAATTGAAGCCTCAAAGAAGATCCAATCTGAGCTTGGCTACAGGAACATGGAGTTCCACGCCATGGACATCAAGGATTTCAGGGACGGAAGGAAGGTCGACGTAGTACTTTCACTTCACGCCTGCGATACTGCTACCGACATGGCCCTTGCATTCGGGGCATCAAGGGATGCCGAATACATTGTCGCAGTGCCCTGCTGCCACAAGGAGATGCTATCAACCTACAGCTACGAACCCTTCAAGGGAATCATGAAGCACGGCATACTCAAGGCAAGACTTGCTGACACGCTTACAGATGGTCTGCGAGGACTCATGCTTGAGGCCGAGGGCTACGAGGTATCCATAGTAGAATATATCTCTCCGCTGGAGACCCCTAAGAACCTTATGATCAGGGCACGAAGGACAGGCAGGAAGAATGCCGAATCAGCAATGGAAGCCGACAGCCTTATAAGGTCCTTTGGAATCTTCCCTTCATTCAGGATATACCTCGACGAATACAAATACGGTGATATTTAGATATAAGGAGCCATTATGCTTTTTTATGCGCTTGCCATGACCTCAACAATGATAGCCGTAGTGTTCCTGTCCGTGCTTCATGTCGCTTCGGGAGAAAGCTACAGGCTGAACCGTTTCTTCAGCAGGGAAAGCACAGGAGTCAGGCTGTTCAACAAATTTTCACTCATGTACCTGCTTCCGTTCATTTTCATCCCCTTCATCAGGATACGGTCTTTCATGCTGCTTTCCATACTTTTCCATGTGATCATGGTTGCACTCATGGAAGACCTGCTTTATATGAGAGGACTCTGGAGGAAGAGGACTGATGTCCACTTTCTTGTTATGCTTGTCTTTAATATTATTATCGCAATCGGACTATACCTTTTCTACACTGGATTTTTGACGGATATACTTGACCTGCCTTTTCCAATATGAAACTTTCGGGGTGCGCTATGAAAATCAGGGAATCCTACGGTGAAATACCAGAAATAACAATAAAGAAGGCAAGAAGATTCCTTGACGAAAAGGCTGTCGGACGGCTTACAGTGAGAGAAGGTATCCTTACTGCGACAGTTAAGGATGGTGAGCTTTACCTTCAGTCAATACCACTCGGAGGAAGCGCAAAGCCCTACTGCACCTGCGGGTCTGATTTGGTCTGCGCCCACCTGGTCGCAGTCTTTGAAGCAGGAGAGGATATCCTGTCTAAAGCGGAAAATAATGGAACAAAGGCTCCGAGAGCTTCAGCCCTTGACGACAGGACAGCCTTGAAGTCCATCCTTGACGAAGCCGACAAGGAATCACTGGTGGAGTTCATCCTGTCCCTAAGGAGCATTTATAAGGATATACCGGTACTAGTTAGGAAAACCTTCCACGACCCTTCAGAGGATAAGATTCTCGAGACACAAAAGGCTTCACTTCTCAAGGCTTACTTCGGGTATATGGCGGAAAAGTCAAAGGACAGCTTTGAAATACTTGTGACCGAGCTCAGGAACATGCATGAAGGAGCCAGAAGACACATAGGTTCAAGGGATTATCTGTCTGCAGCAATTTCCTATTTGACTATGTATGATGTTTCGATAAGGGATACCAAGGGAATAGACCATCTGCTGATGTCCGAGAACTACAAGAAAATATGCCAGGAGGCTCTTCTTCCCCTTTCCGAAAAGAAATACGCAGCACCCGAAGGAGACCTTATATTCAGGCATCTCAGGAGAATATGCGAAGACAACGAAAATGCACAGGAGCTTCTTGTTCTTCTCAGGATAATGAAGAAATTCATAGCTACAGAAAGGGACTTTGACAGCTATTACAGGTCTCTTGTCATCTGCTCGGAAAAAAAGGACAACAACCCCTCTGTAGGCCATGGCTTCCTTTACCTGGAGTATGAGCTTCTTATGATGATCGGCAGAGTCGACGAGGCTGAAGAACTTAAAAAAGAGAATCCTGATGTGCCTGATTTCAGGTACATGGAGGTTTCTTCACTGGTTTCAAAAGGACAACTTCCTGAAGCACTAAGGCTTGCTGAAGAAGGGGTTCATAAGGCCAGAGGTAACTGGACGGAGCTTATACGATGGCTGTACCTTGCCTCTAATGTCAACAAGCAGCTTCAGAACAAGGATAGGTTCATTGAGCTCTCCATCAGGCTAATAGCACTCGGCGAGTTCAATGGATATTCCCAGCTGAAAAGGGCCCTGAGCCCAGAGGACTGGCCCCTTGTATACAAAAGGCTTTCTGAAGATACGGATGTAAGAAAAAACACCAAAGGAATATACAAAAGGATCCTTCTCGAGGAAGGCGACCTGTACGGGCTCTTAAGGTTTGTAAGGGAATTCCCGGATTTCATCCCTGACCACTACGACAAGCTGAGTGAGCGATATCCTTCTGAGGCAGCAGAAATTCTCGCTTCGCATATTGTCTCACGAGGCCGTAATCTGACGACAAAACGGAGCCAGGAAGAGATCCTCAGGCTCCTTGAAAAGCTATACGAGTCAGGCCATTTCGATGAAGCCGACAGTGCCTCATCAAGCCTGGCCTCGACTCACAGGATCCTTAAGGGCTTCCTTACAGAGCTTTCAATCCTTAGGGGGCGCTTTACTACCTCCCTGTATAAACCCGAATAGGACCTTGCCTTATTCCATGTCATTATTGCCATCGCTTAGTTACTTTGCCTTGTAAAGGAGATTTACCATGAAGAGACGCATTCTGGGCAGAAACCTGGAAGTATCCGCACTGGGTCTTGGCTGCATGGGATTCAGCCACGCATACGGGGCTCCTTCAGACAGGAAGGAAGCAGTGGAGATGCTGGCAAGATCCGTTGAGATAGGATATACGTTCTTCGACACAGCGGAGGTCTATGGTCCATTTGAAAATGAGGAACTGGTTGGAGAAGCACTTAAGCCCTTCCGAGACAAAGTGGTCATTGCCACAAAATTTGGTGTACATCTTGAACATGACACTCATGGAGCACCAATACCTGATGCCAGGCCCGAGGTCATAAGAAAAGCAGTTGAAGGATCTCTCATGAGGCTCCAGACGGACCGAATAGACCTTTACTATCAGCACCGGGTTGATCCGAAGGTTCCTGTCGAGGAAGTTGCAGGCGTAATACAGGACCTTATGAATGAAGGAAAGGTACTTCATTGGGGAATATCAGAGGCAAATGAGGAGGTCATACGGCGGGCCCACAAGGCTTGTCCTCTGACCGCGGTAGAAAACCGCTACTCTATGATGGCCCGAGACTATGAAGCCCTCTTTCCAGTGCTTGAAGAGCTTGGAATTGGATTCGTACCCTTTTCTCCCATGGCCAACGGATTTTTGACAGGAAAATATGACATGGATTCAAAGTTTGAACCGGGTACAGATTACAGGAGCAATATGCCCCAGTTTTCACCGGAAGGAATAGACAGGAACAGGGATCTTTTAAAACTGCTGCATGACACAGCTGAATCGAAGGACGCAACTCCGGCACAAATATCACTTGCCTGGATGCTGTGCAAGAAGCCGTGGATTGTGCCAATCCCAGGCACACGCAAGCTCGAACGTCTGATAGAAAATGCAGGGGCTTCAGAAATAATCCTGACAGCAGATGAAGTCATATCACTTGACGAGGCTCTGAATTTGGTTGAAATGTCCGATGTATTTGGCGGGTCAACGAGAAGATAGAACTAAAAAACCAGCAAGATGCTGCATGCTATGTGCATCATCCTGCTGGTTTATCTTATGCCCTCACGGCATCATTTCTTTCTCCACTCCACGT
This sequence comes from Clostridiaceae bacterium UBA6085, assembly GCA_002428605.1. Taxonomy (GTDB): domain Bacteria; phylum Bacillota; class Clostridia; order Clostridiales; family Clostridiaceae; genus Youngiibacter. The sequence continues at coordinate 22,232 of DIXH01000010.1, read as the reverse complement.
TGAAGCCTCTCTTGTATGCAAAGAGAGGGGTTATTAGTCCATGGCTTTCCTTTATCAGTATGAATGGATCTCTAAGAAGCACCCTTCCAAGTGCAACAAGGTCAGCCCTGTCATTTGACAGTATTTCCTCGACCTGTTTGATGTCGGTAAGGAGACCAACTGCAATGGTAGGTATCTGGCACCTTTTCCTGATCTCCTCTGAGAACCTGACCTGATAACCAGGGTATACCCTGATCTTCTGCTCCTCAACAAGTCCTCCAGAGCTTACGTGGACCATGTCCAGGTCCTCCTTGAGGATGTCTACTATCTTTACCATCTCATCAATATCTATGCCGCCTTCGAAATAATCTGATGCGGATACCCTTAGTATCAGCGGTATATTCTCAGGTATGACATCCCTGACAGCCCTTGCAGTCATTTTGAGGAGTCTCGTCCTGTTCTCAAGGCTTCCTCCGAATTCGTCATTGCGTCTGTTTGTAAGGGGGCTCAGGAATTCATGCATCAGGTATCCGTGTGCTCCATGGAGCTCTATGAGGTCATAGCCTGCATCTACTGCCCTTATTGCAGCAGACCTGAATGCCTCGACAACTTCCTCTATGTCAGATTTTGTCATTTCCCTCGGCTGGTCATACTCCCCGTTGTATGCGATGGCTGAGGGTGCTACCGGACTGATTCCTTCGATCCTGCATTTTCTGCCGGCATGTCCCAGCTGAATACCTGCCTTGGAGCCGTATTTATGAAGAACATCAGTGATCATCCTGTGACCTGCCACCTGCTCCTCGTTCCATATCCCAAGGTCCTTGTCCAGTATCCTGCCTTCAGGATTGACCCCGGTAGCCTCGACTATCACAAGTCCTATTTCACCAAGAGCCGCATTTCCATAGTGTATCAGGTGGAAATCCTGAGCTACTCCGTCTATGGCCATATTCATGCACATCGGGGGCATCACAACCCTGTTTTTCAGATGAAGTCCCCTTATGTTGTATCCTTCAAAAGTCTTCATAAAATTCTCCTTTTGTCCTATCCTATAGAACATTACTGGTATCCTATTGCTTAATTATATCAAATTTTTCAATATTTTCCATTTATTGTGAAATCAATAATCAAATGGTCAAAATTTTATGTGTTAGTTATTTTTCAAACGTTTACTCTCAAATTTTCATTTTGTTCATAAATTGAAACAGATTATCCATTATAATTTTCTTAGATGGAGCCCGTGATTTCACTGCCACAATAAAGGAGGAACAAAATGACACCTGAAAACATCAAAACCATGGACCCCTTCATGCTTAGCAGCCTTATCAACACTAAACTAAGGAATGAGTTCAAATCACTGAATGACCTGTGTTCGCACTTCAGTCTGGACAAGAAGGAATTGCTGGAGCGTCTTTCACAATTTGGATACGAGTATTATGGCGAGATAAACCAGTTTCGCTAAGCCATGAGGCAGCCGGGTCAAACCCCGGCTATTTTATTGGCCTTATTATTCATAAATACCAAGGATCTCACGTATTACAACTGATGCCATTATCATACCTGCTACAGGAGGCACGAAAGATGTGCTTCCCGGTGTCCGCCTCTTTGACTTCAGAAGGCTTGACGGTCCATCAAGGTCTTCATCGAAGGTCATTGGCTCTTGCGGCTTCTCGAGTGAAGCTACTACCTTCAATCTGGCAACTCCCCTCTTCTTAAGTTCACGTCTCATGACCTTAGCCAGCGGGCACATGGAAGTGTCATTGATATCCATCACCTTCAGCATTGAAGGGTCAAGCTTGTTTCCCGTACCCATTGCACTGATTATCCTGATCCCCTTTTCTTTGCAGAACTCAATGGCAGCAAGCTTTGCTGATACAGTATCTATGGCATCAATGACATAGTCCGAATCAGAAGGTATGAGCTCGCCTATGTTCTCAGGTGTCAGGAAAGCCTCTACAGGAATGACCCTGCAGTACCTGTTCATATCCCCCGCCCTCTCGAACGCCGCAATTACCTTCGGCTTTCCTATGGTGCTGTAGGTCGCTATCGTCTGCCTGTTAAGGTTTGAAATCGTGACTATATCATTGTCGATGGCAACTACGGTACCCACTCCACCTCTTACGAGCGCTTCGAATGCCGCTCCTCCGACTCCTCCGAGCCCGAGCAGGCAAACCTTCGCGTCCATAAGCTTGTCCAGCCCCTCATCGCCTATCAGCATCCTTGTCCTTTGCAGCTCCTGTTTCAAACGCATCTCCTCCTGTCATATTCGTTATGATACTACAAAAGGATACCATTATTAAGATGTGCAGGATTATTTTCCTTCAATACGGCCGATATTTCTAGTATCATCAGTATATAAGGAATGCAGGGAGGTATTTTAATGGACAGGATACTTGGAATAATATGCGCCATGGAAGAGGAGCTTGAGCCTCTTATGGATGGTTTTGATATGAGCCGGACAGTCCCGAAGGCAGGTATGGAATTCCTACACGGATATCTGAACGGACTTGAGAGCGTGCTCGTCGTCAGCGGGATAGGAAAGGTCAACGCAGCCATCTGTACCCAGATACTTATCGATGACTTCAAGGTCTCGCATGTAATCAATGTAGGTGTTGCAGGAGGAATCGGAAAGGACATAGCCCCGCTTGATGTGGTAATAGCAACCTCGCTCATCCAGCACGATTTCGATGTAACGCCTTTAGGCTACGCAAAAGGCGTCATCCCAAGGCTTGAAGCTTCTGAGTTCAAGTGCGACGAACACCTTTCAGCCCTTGCGTTTGATTCTGCGGCATGCTGCGGAGACCATAAGACACATAAGGGCATCATAGTCACCGGAGACCAGTTCATGAGCGATAGTGAGAAAATCAGGGAGCTTGAGCGAACCTTTGGAGCAGCCGCCTGCGAGATGGAAGGCGCCGCTGTGGCACAGGCCTGCAGTCTAAACAATATTCCCTTCACTGTCGTCAGGTCGATTTCAGACAATGCCAATACGGGAGCTGGAATGGATTATGAGAAGTTCAAGCCACATGCAGTACGCAACTCAGCGAACATAATACTGAAGATGGCAGCAGCACTCAAGGCAAACTAAGATGGAAGATCCCTGAAGCACCATAGGCTTCAGGGATCTCTTCACTTTACGTAGTACAGTCTTGAATCAATTATCGTGCATCTTAGCCTGCCAGTGTCGATGAGATACTCCAGTAGCGGCCTTGTCATCCTTTCCATCCTGTTGTATTTATAGAGTGATGCTACCTTTGTACCTTTATGCCTTATGACCCTGTCAAGCAGCTCTTCAAATCCAACAGGAGTGTCGATGAGGCTAAGGACCTCATCTGCTGAATCCTCGAAATACTTTATGTTAGCCGGTATTATGCTCCTTATCTCATCAAATGCACCCTTATGTGAAAGAACGAACTTGTCAGCGTCCAGGTCCATTAATGACCTTTTGCTCTCCAGGTCCTTAGATATTGCATATGAATACATCATCCTCGAGCTGCCAAGGACATCGAAGCTTGCAAGGGTATCCCCGATACACGCCACGTTGTCTGGAGTCAACAAAGCAATCTGTCCAGGAGAATGACCCGGTGCAGCAATTATCCTGAAGTCTGCACCCAGCACTTCAACATGGTCTTCATGCATCCCTATCTTTTCATCCGCTTCAACGACCATATTTCCAAAATTCTTCATGATATCAGTTACTGACAGTGTCGAGTACGTGGTCTTCAGACCCCTTATGGAATCAGCAATTGCTGCCTCGACCTCATTCATGATTATCTTCGCACCGAACTCCTTCTGGAAATAAGCGGCATTCCCGATATGGTCCACATGCGCGTGAGTGGCCAGTACTGCAGCCGGTTTTAGCCCTTCCATTGAAAGAAGTTTCAGTATCCCTTCCCTCTCCTCAATCAGGCCGCAGTCGATCATTATGATCTTCCCACCTTCAATCCTGAAGAACGGGATCGTCTGAAAGCTTGTCTCTATTAAGTAGGTGTCTCCCTTAACATTCCTTATGACCACTTCACTCACCTCGGTACGGATCCAGCTCTATATTCCATAGAGCCCTGAATACTTCTCCTCTATGTATCTCAGGAAGTAGCTTGCGCTCAGGGCTTCTCCTGTGGCCTTCTCGATCAGCACAGAAGGCTTGTAAGTACCTCCATGTATGTGGATGTTATCCTTAAGCCAACTTGTTATCCTTCTCAGGTCACCTGATGCGACTATCTCATCATAGTCAGGAAGGTCCCTCATTATTCCCTTGTAAAGCATCTGGGCTCCATACAGGTTCCCAAGCGCATAGCTAGGGAAATACCCTATCATTCCTCCTGCCCAATGGACATCCTGAAGTACGCCTTCCCTGTAGTTTGACGGTTCTACCCCCAGATACTCCCTGTATTTGTCAGACCAGAGCTTTGGAAGCTCATTGAAGTCAACTTCGCCGTTTATGAAGGCCTTTTCGATCTCATACCTGATTATGATATGTAGGCTGTATGTAAGCTCGTCTGCCTCTATCCTTATAAGAGAAGGCATGACCTTGTTTACTGCCATATGGAAATCATCAGGTGATACCTTCGTAAGGTTCGGGAACCTTTCAGCAAGCTTTGGAAGCTCTGAGCCTATGAAGCCTCTGCTCCTCCCGACAATATTTTCGTAAAACCTGGATTGAGACTCATGGATCCCCATGGAAACTCCGCCACCGATATTGGTCTTCGCCAGCTCGTCGGGGATGTTCTGCTCATAAATAGCATGTCCCGCTTCATGGATCGTCGAGTATACGCTCATCATCAGGTCATTCTCGTCGTATCTTGTGGTGATCCTCACATCCTTGTTCCCGAAATTGGTCGTGAAAGGATGTGCACTGACCGCCATGACACCTGCCTCGAAATCAAATCCAAGCCTCTGCGCCAGGTCTCTGTTGTATTCCTCCTGAAGACTCTTGTCAAACTTGTCATGGAGGAAGCTGTCATCAATTACTTCACCCTTTGCCCTTATCCTTTCGAGTATCGAGACGAGTCCGTCCCTCACTTCGCTGAATACCTTGTCGATATCGCTGACCTTCATTCCGGGCTCATACATGTCGAGAAGCGCATCGTATCTTGTCTCTTCCCAGCCAATATAGTCGGCAATCTTCCTGTTGAACTGCACGATCTTCTCAAGAGTAGGCCTGAATGCCTCATAATCATCAGCATTCCTCGCATCCTCCCAGATCTTTTCACCTCTTGAGACAAGTATGCTGTACTCCAGGTATTCTGCCTCCGGAATCTTCTTCTTGAAGTCCTGCTCCTTCTTCTGCTTTTCTACCATGGCCTTTTCCTGGTCGGAAAGCTCATCCCTGACCTCGAAAAGGCTGTCCGTTAGTTCGATGAAAGCCTTGTCGGTCTCTATCCTGAAGGCTTCCTGTGACATGAACCCAACGACCTCTGACCGCCTTTCGGCGTCCTTTGGCGGCATGATCGTCGACATGTCCCAGTGCAGAAGGTTCATGGCATGATAAAGGTTGGAAAGTCTCAGCTGGTAGTCGAGGAACTTTCCGAAGGCTTCTCTGATGTTCTCCATTTTGCAACTCCTCATTCCATATTCTTGTCTCTATAATACCTTTCTATCATGAGCTCTGTACCGGCATCCAGTCTGTCAGCCAGCTCGAGCACAGATTCAGTCTCCCTGCAGTACTTGACTATTATGCACTGACCCAGGTTTCTCGGGCATCTGTAGCAGATGCAGCCAGTGTCGTTCCCGTCGCAGTTCACCTTGAATTCAGGACAATGCTTGCAATTTTCTCCAAGTACGGCCACTAATAATCCCCCCTGTACTTTTCCATTAGACTCCTCATTATCTCTGTTCCTGAAGGCGGAGTCCATGTTATTGCATTCGCTCCCGCTTCAATCGTCTCCAGTATGCTCTCATCAGTAGGTCCGCCTGTTGCAATTATCGGCAGGTCAGGATACCTGTCCCGAATTACCCTTACTATCCTTGCTGTATCCCTCGCTCCGGACACGTTGAATATTGTAGCTCCCGCTTCAAGCCTGCCCTCAAAATCATCCTTGTCAGAGATGATTGTGATGACTATGGGAATGTCTATGACCTCCCTGACAGCCCTGATCGTCTCATTTGTTGTCGGACTGTTAAGCACCACTCCCATCGCACCCTTGAATTCCGCATCAAGCGCAAGGTTTACCACCCTTCTCCCGGTAGTCGTTCCACCGCCAACTCCACAGAAGACCGGTACATCCGATGCGCTCACAAGGCTCTGGGTTATTACGGGCTGCGGTGTGAAGGGATATACGCTCATCACCGCATCAGCATCCGTATTCTTTATTATCGCCACATCTGTCGTGAAAATGAAGCTCTTGACCCTCTTTCCGAAAATCTTTAACCCGCTGCATTTCCTGATTACTTCAGGGACCTCTATTATGTGGCTCCTGAAGGTGCCCATGATCTCAGGTATCTTTTTCATACTATCCTCCTGTCACCCCTTACAAGTATATTGTATCAGCATTGGCTGCTCTGCGCATTTCCTATATGAGTACGGGTATGCTTCCGATGACGTCCAGCGAGCTTTCAGTTACTTTGCATCTGTATGCCATAACCTTCACTCCCTTGTCCCTGGCTTCCTTCAGCACTTCAGAGAACTCCGGGTCCAGGCTGTATGCCGGAGTGAACAGCTTGACATCTTCAATCTGGACAAGGAACAGGATTCCTGCACCATGACCTTCGGAAAGAGCATCCATAAGCTCCCTGACATGCTTTGCACCCCTTTCTGTCGGCGCATCCGGGAAGCTTGCAACACCGTCAGACTCAAGTGTCACACCCTTTACCTCCAGATAGAATTTCCTGTCTGAATCCTCAAGCAGAAAATCGAACCTGCTCTTCCCGTACGTCTTTTCTCTCATTACATTTCCATAGCCTTTAAGCTCCTCGATAAGACCCAGATACAGCGCTTCCTCCACAACGTGGTTTGGGATCTGCGAGTCTATGTTGATCAGCTTGTTTCCCTTGTACCCGGCGATCAGGCTGAACTTCGTTTTCCTTGCAGGAGAATCCTCCTTTCTAAGCACCACAGTGCAGCCAGGCACGAGTATTTCCCTGTTTCTTCCGGTGTTCGGGACATGTGCTACAACAGTCTCCCCGTCAAGCTCCACGAAAGCCTTGAACCTGTTCGGTCTGTCAATGAATTTTGCCGTTATGGTTTCTTTTGCGAATCTCATAAATTCTCCTCATGTGTGGATAATCCTTTTTTACATTGTAAAGATTACATTAACTATCCACATTTCACCTGTCTTTTCACCTTTTTTCTGTGGATAATGTTCATAACTTTCATTTGCCCTTAAGAATCAAGCGGAAAGTTATCCACAAAAATCGCACTTTACCAACAGGCGATGTGGATAAGTCAATGACATGTCCGATACCCCCGTTGTCAACAGCTTATCATGAAAATGCAAATCTTGTAAATTTACCTGCTTATCCTTGATTGTACCTGCATAGCCTTGACATGAACATTCCCATCAATTCTTATAATAACATTCGTAAAGCAGAGTGCCCCGCTTGCGCGAGGCACTTACCGGCTAAACAAATTTCAGATGTGTCTTACGGAACAGGCACTATCTCAAGGCCGTTTTCGAACATGTTGTCAGGATCTAACTTTGCCTTTAATCTCCCCAGTTTCTCCAGGGTTTCAGTAGGATAAAGCCTTCCAGGGTGACTGAATTTCTCAAGTCCCTCCAGAAAGTTCGGATATGCTTCATTGTTCAGCTCATCCTTCAACTCATCCCTTAGTCCAGTAACCGCTTGATAGAAGAAGCGCCTTGCTTCTTCTGCAGGTACCAGTCCCATTATCTTTATTACATATTTTGCATCGCGGACTGCAAAGACACTCTCGCTTCTGTCAGATGAAGCTATCTTCCCGCCCATGTGGTAGATCTCAGTAAATAGGATCGGTGAGTACCCCGCCTCCCTGAATGTCATTTTAAGAAGAGCAGCTTTAGCCTTGTCACTCAAATCATCAATAGTGACGTTTGTGATCGTCACAGGAATCGGATCCTTCGGATCATTGCTGATTGTATCGGCCATGCTGAACGGGATCTTCGACCACATGTCAATGACCGGCTTCTTCCATTCGCGAAGGTCGTTTACTATTCTCTCACCATCCTCAGCATTCCCTGCAAAGCAGCCTCTTACCATTGCCACTGATTTACCCCGAAGAGGTTCCGGCACTATTGGAAAATCCGGAAAGTTTGCTAGAACCAATGCCGATGACATTTCATCAGGCAGCGATTCTGTCCATTCGATATATTTTTCAAGAAGCATGCCTGCATCTTCTTGTCCATAGACCAGATTCCCGGCATAGACAATACTTTCAGGCATTAGCCTTATTTCCATCGAGGTGACAACACCGAACGCCCCTCCCGCTCCAGACAACGCCCAGAAAAGGTCATCACAGGTATCTCTTGCTGCTCGCCTGAGTTCAGCATCGGATGTCACTATATCGAAGTAATTCACGTTATCAAGTGACATCCCGTATTTCCTGGCAAGCCACCCCAGTCCACCGCCAAGAGTATAACCTACGGCACCGACATCAGAGGAAGAGCCCATAAGTGGCGCAAGGCCGTACTCGGCTGCCTCTTCAAGCACCCTGGCCCATTTTGCCCCGGCCTCAACGTATGCAGTCCGCGCATCCTTGTCGATCCTTACAGCATCCATCCTGGAAAGCTTTAGCATTATCCCTCCGTCAGCTGCTCTTGACGGACCATGTCCGGTAGAAATCACAGTGACTTTCTGACCTTCTTCACCTGCAAACTTTATAGTTTCAATGACATCCTTGGCATTCGCTGCCTCAACAATCACAGCTGGTTTGTGGTTGGTTGCCGCATCCCATGTTGCCTTCGCCGAATCGTACTCGCTATCCTCCGGAAGTATTATCCTGCCCTTTATTTTCGACTGCAGCCTATGCAGTTCCATTTTTGTATTATTCATCCTTATGCACCTCTATTGCATTCTGTAGAAGCTTTACGTTATGCGGATCAGTTGTGCTGGAAATCAGAGCTTATTCAACGCCAAACCAGGAGAAACTGAATTGCTCTCCCTCGTATTTTGATTATGTTCTTTTACGATATCACATTCAACCCTTTTCATAAGAGTTAAACCATTATTAACCATAAGTTCTTAATATGTATATAGTATTTTCTATCACATTTTTTAAACATAATGTCATATTATTACTTTGAAATACGGTTATCGTGGAATTATACACAAATTCCGGATAAAAAAAACACCAGACTTCTTATCGAAATCTGGTGCCTATGGTGACCCCAAGGGGAATCGAACCCCTGTTTCCAGCGTGAGAGGCTAGCGTCTTGACCGCTTGACCATGGGGCCGGATTTGTCACAACCAATGTGACTTAATCATATTACCATTGTTATTTCTTTCAGTCAACACCTTTTAAGAAAATGTGAAACATTAAAATTCAGGACAAATTTCATACTAATTAGTATAATTAACATTTTGGACACATTCCGCACATTTTATGTTCATAATCATACGTTATAAATATAGTACAAGATTAAATCTTATAAAATTTATTATAAAGGATGGTTCAAAAAATGGATAAAGTTAAACTCGCAATAGTATATTACAGTTCGACAGGCGGCAACACTCAAATGGTAAACTGGGCAAAGGAAGCCGGCGAAGCGGCAGGAGCAGAGGTAAGGCTTCTGAAGGTTCCTGAACTGGCACCGGCAAATGCGATAGCTGCCAATCCCCTCTGGCAGGCAAACCATGATGCCACATCAGCTGTTCCGGTTGTTACTCCGGATGACCTGGTATGGGCTGATGCGATAATATTCTCAAGCCCTACAAGATATGGTGTAATGGCTTCACAGATGAAGCAATTCATAGATACTTTAGGTGGTGTATGGTCAAAGGGACTTCTTGTAGATAAGGTAATGAGCGCCATGAGCTCGGCAATGAATCTTCATGGCGGGGTCGAAGAGACAGTCAGAAGCTTCCACACCGTATTCTTCCACCTTGGAGCAATAATTGTCGGACCAGGGTATATCGATCCTTCAGTTTACAAGGCAGGTGGAAACCCATACGGAACCACTGCACAGGTTCTTGACGGAAAGATAGTCAACGATATCGAGGATGCAGTGAAATTCCAGGCAAAGAGAACAGTGGATGTAGCAGCCAGAGTCACAGGAAAATCTGTTTAATTTTGAATATGGGCGGTGGAGCAAGCAGCTCCGCCGTTTTCTTCTTTTTCTAAATACAGAAGCTGGTCATGTCAGATCATGGGCATCTGTCCACAAGCAGCATAGGTGCAATTTTAGATTCCAAAAACATTCATGTTCACTGAAAATTTATTATTGTATCTGATTTGGTCTGTTTACAGTGGGACATTTTTGGTATAATCATAATTGGAAGTACAGAAAGTTCTCACTGTGCTTGCAAGTGATAAACCAAACGGGACCAAAGGAATCCCGGAGGGATACCTCGAATTGCTTTAATAATGGCCATGGCTTCCGTACTCGTACGGAAGCCATTAAAATTTTCCAGACTAATATTAATTTCAATATGATCCCTGTTTCCTGGACCTGCTGATGGCATCTTCAACGAACCTCAGTGCCTTGGTGTACTTCTTCCTTCTCTTATCCTTTACCTCGTCATCAGGAAGCTCTTCGGTCTTACCCAGATTGTCGATCAGGTCGCTAAGTTTGACCTTTATTGCTATCGGGTCTTCAGTCGCCCTTTTTACATAGTCCATGTATTTCTCGTCATCCCGTTTAGTCAGAGCATCAACTGCCGCTACGATCTCTTCCTTGAATCCAAGGTCCTTAAGGTCCAAAAGCGTGATGTCCGTATCTTCCACAAGGTCGTGAAGCGCTGCAGCTACCTTTTCATCATAGGTTGCAACACCACCCATCACCCTTAACGGATGCAGTATATATGGAGTCCCCATAAGGTCGACCTGCCCCACATGGCAGATTGCCGCGAGGGTGATCGCCCTCTCAAGCTCAGGAAGAGTTCTTAGCTTTCCAATTTCAACTATCATATCAACACCTCTTCTCAACTTGATTATACATCTGCCGGCTTATTTTGTCGGCAAGGAAATTTTGAATCACAAGTCAGGTTGTGAATGAAATGATGTTCAAGTATAATTTTCAGGAGAGGTGAGTAATTTGGATAAGGTCCAGGTATACATAGAGATAATGGAGAATGGAACAGTTCCGGCATACGCAAACTTCAATGACGCTGGTGCTGACGTGTTCGCATCAGGTGACATCGCGATAAGGCCCATGGAATCAGTTGTTATTCCACTTAACATAAGGGTCGCCTTGCCTGATGACATCGAGATGCAGGTGCGCCCGAGAAGCGGCCTTTCGCTGAAGACAGACCTAAGGATACCGAATAGTCCTGGAACAGTTGATGCAGGCTACAGGGATATAGTCGGAATAATTGCACAGAACACCTACAATATAGCAAATCTTCCTTATGAAATTTTTTCTGATCCATCTAAAATCGATATCATTGCGTCGGAATACAGCGTCTTGAAGCTTGACAGCCATATCGCGGATCATGAAACAACAGCTGATCCGGCTCATGCCCATATACTTGAGGCGGTATCGTCCATCGGCCCGCTAATCATCGATAAGAGAGGCAATCCATACGGGACCATCTACATTGAAAAGGGAATGAAGATTGCGCAGCTGGTTTTCAATGAATACAGAAGCGCTGAGTTTATTGTCGTAGACTCAGTTGCATCAATTGGCACAGACCGCGGCGGCGGTTTTGGCAGCACAGGAATCTAAAAGGCACCTGCAAATCTTGGTTTGCAGGTGCCTTATTCGTCAGCTGTTCTTCTTTATGATATCCTGGAAGAATTCCTTGGGTCTTACACCAACGGTTCCATCCACAGCCTTCCCATCCTTGAATAGGAGTATGGTCGGTATGCTTGTTATCCTTAGTGACTGTGAAACCTTTGGATTATTATCAACATTCAGTTTCACTACTTCAAGCCTGCCTTCGTATTCCCTGGAAAGCTCCTCCATTACCGGCGCTACCATTCTGCATGGCCCGCACCATGGAGCCCAGAAATCTACCAGGACCATTCCCTTCTTGTTCAGTACTTCACTTTCAAACGTTGCATCGTTAATCTCTCTCATCTTATTTCCCTCCTGCCATACGGCATAATCGCTTTATTCAATCCCCTAAATTTCAGGTATTTTATGGATATATTATACCACGTAATTAAATTTTGTCAAATTTAATTTTGTATATCCATACTCAAGTCTTCACGTACTCAAGCTGAACCAGCCCCGATTCGAACTTTCTGCAGGATACAAGTCTCATCCCAGCTGTTACCGGTTCTTCAAGGTCACCAAAAAGACGGATTCCCCTACCAATCATAACTGGAATTATTGATATGACGTACCGGTCAATCATGTCAATGTCCCTGAGGCTCTTTACGGTAAGCGCTCCTCCATCAACGAATATCCTTCCGCCATCTCTGCTCTTGAGGTCATTGAACAGCCTCTCAACATCATTGCAGTAGACGACTTCACCGTCATCCTTATGGGTTTCTTTGGTCAGCACATATACCTTCTTACCTATGTAAGGAGTTTCTGAACTTATTGATTTGACCTTCTCATAGGTCTTTCTTCCAAGTACGACAGTGTCAACAGAATTCAAGAACTCGCCATATCCATAGTCTTCACCGTCAAATGCCACCATGTCGAGCCAGGAAATGTCGCCATCCTCCCTTGCTATATAGCCATCCAGGCTCTGTGCGATATATACTACCGTCTCTCTATTTTCCATTATGCTTCACCTCAACGTTTTACATTATACTTCCAAGCATCCCATGCATGGATGTATCAGATATTTCCAACCTATTAACTTTTAATGACAAAAAAGCGGCAACCCTCATGGGTTACCGCTGTGGTTCATAGTCAGTTGATCTTTTCAGCCCTTAGGATCCAGTTTGTCGTTGAGGTCTTGCAGGTCTGGAGCGTAATGACCTCTCCGCCTGAGGTTGATGTAATATAGCTGAAGTATTTCTGTCCGTCATTTACACCAACGGCACTGTCAGTGACAATGAACTTTTTCGTGAGCCTGTATGTGGTGGGTCTTCCCGAACCGTCAGTCACAACTATGGTGCTTCCGATGGCAAGGTTCCATATTCCCTTGAATGCTCCGTCATTATGCCCAATGAAGTGAGTGTTTGAGCCATCAGTTCCCGACCATGGGGTTGCGCCGCCCCAGGTTGAGATTACATTCCTGTTGGAATCGATGATGCTCTGACCTGACGACTTTCCACCATTCTTATAAACCAGGGTTTTCCCGGCAATGTACATCCTGTACGGACTGTATGAGCTTCCTGCTGATGCGGATGCCTTTGTCGCGGGAAGTATCTCAGTCTTTGAAAGATACGTTCCTGAAACATATCCTGTCTTTCCGCCATACGATACCCTCGACCACCCGTTGCTCGCTACCCTGGTAACCTGAAGCCTTGTACCTGCCGGTATGGTTGCAAGCTTGCTGTATCCAGCAGAAGGACCTTTTCTAAGGTTAAGGGATGACTTTGTCCATCTGTAATATGACACAGTCTTGTATGTCAATCCGGCATTGTAGGTTGCAGTGTCAGGAACTTCATTTTCCATCTCCGCTACCGCAATCTCCCTGCTCTCAGTCTTTCTGGTATCGTTCTTCCATGTCAGAAGCTCATTAAGATCATCGGTGGTACCGGACCAGTCAGCCTCGACCATCACTTGAGGGCGTACTGTCACTGAAATATCCCCTGCACCAGTGGACTTGACAGCTCCAGTTGCTGGGATCATCGCCGCTCCTATGACACCTATTGCAATCACCTTACCTATTTTTACAAATATATTATTCATACCCATCCTATCTATCAGACAATAATCAACCACTGCTGCAACACATTATAACTTTGTAATATGCATACGGGAGACCTCTGATAATTCACTTATTGTTATACAGACACAATGTTAAATGCTAGATATTTTAACGTCAAATCACATTATTCTACAAAAAACTACAGTGCCGGATCCATCAGAACATGCAAATCAAACATTTCGTCATGTCTGCAAAAATATTTTAAGTTTTTTTGACAGATTCACACATATAATCAGAGGGCGTCAATTTGAAAATTTAATCATTCAAGTACCATGCGAATATTGTCACCGAATATCTGTATAATTAGTCGAAATAATTTTTCAGACAATTCATATAATTAAATTATTGTATTTAAATGTTAGTATATTTATTGATTATCGAACTATATTTTTGCGAATTGAAAATTAAAAGCGGCGGACCAACCGGTCCACCGCTTCTAATATCCACTGCTCATGCCATTCATGATGGCAGTTTAGTCTCTATATAAAATTTTAAAGCAATTTAGATCTCTTTTCTTCCTTCCAGCGCCTTCGATAAAGTGACTTCATCAGCATATTCAAGGTCACCGCCAACAGGCATTCCGGAAGCTATCCTTGTCACCTTCACTTCAAGCGGCTTCAGGACCCTTGAGATGTACATCGCCGTAGCTTCGCCTTCTATTGTAGGGTTTGTCGCTACGATGACTTCCTTGATGTTTCCGGACATCCTTCTGACGAGCTCCTTGATCCTGATATCTTCTGGCCCTCTGCCGGCCATAGGACTTATGGTACCGTGGAGGACATGGTAGACACCATTGAACTCCCTGACTCTTTCAAGAGACATGATATCCTTTGGCTGCTCAATGACGCAGATTGTATCATGATCTCTGCTGGGATTGCTGCATATCGCACAGGGATCCTTGTCAGTAAAGTTACCGCAGGTCGAGCAGTACTTGATCGTTCCCCTTGCCTTGATAAGAGCTTCCGCAAATTCCCTAACCTCTTCCTGGGGAAGATTGAGAACATACAGCGTTAGCCTTTGCGCTGTCTTGTAGCCTATACCGGGTAGCTTTGCGAATTCCTCGATAAGCTTCTCGATCGCAATCGGGTAAAAATCCATCAATCACCTCTGCCTAGAACATTCCAGGCATGCCTCCGGTCAGTTTGCCCATGACCTTTTCCTTCTCTTCGTCGACCATTCCAAGTACATTGTTGACAGCTGCCAGTATCATGTCCTCAAGTGTTTCCACATCCTCAGGGTCAACAGCCTCGGGCAGAAGCTTTATCTCGGTTATTACCTTCTTGCCATTCGCCTTTACGGAGCAAGCCCCACCGCCTATCGAAAACTCATATTCCTTGGTTTCAAGCTCCTTTTGCGCATCCTCGATCTGCTTCTGCATCTTCTGCGCCTGCTTGAGCAGTGCGTTCATATTTCCTCCACCCATTCCCGGGAATCCCTTTGCCATTTCAATACCTCCAAAATTTCTTTCGATACATTATACTATAAATTTCTATTCATCTACAATCTCGACTCCGGTTCCCTGAAGTGATTCTGCAAGGGTAGCCTTACCTGCTTCCTCCGGTTCCCGTTCCTTTTCTCCCTCGACAGAGAACCTGAACTTCACCTTTTCACCGAGTATCGCCGCTGCAGTATCCTCAAGTACATCCCTGTACTCCTTTTTCTCAAGTCTCTTCTTGTTGAAGGAGTATTCCTTTGCAAACCTGACCTCAATGACACCCCTGTCACATTTCATGGGACTGCCGACGATCACGGAGGCCTGGATTATCATCTGCCTTCTTGCCTTCAGCGCCTCCATGATTTCTTTCCAGCTTCTTTTGACCATATCAAGAGTTACCTTGCAATCATCATTGAATATGTCTTCATTGATCCTCACAGCTTCCTTCATCACCTTCAGGTCTTCAGGTCCGGACAGCGTCTGGCTTTTTGAAGCTCCCTGCTTTGGTTCAGCCTTCACCTCTGCTTTTGCTGCAGGCTTAAGGTTGCCGCTCCTTATATAGTCTTCAAGCAAGGATATCCTGCTCAGCATCGATTCCCTTGATGAATCAAGCTCAGTCTTGGTAAGGTTAATTATTGCAAGTTCAAGATAGATCCTGGACTGCTTGCTGAACTTAGCCTGCTCCTCAGCTTCCTGGAGCAGTCTTATGGCTTTGGTGATCATCTCATTTCCGGTTAGGTCGCCCTGAATCTTCAGAAGCTCGATATCTTCCCTTGTCATGTCAATGACCTGCTCAGGATCAGGCATTATCTTGGCTACAAGTATGTTCCTGAAATGCAGCACAAGGTCCTTTGTGAAGCCATATGGGTCTTTTCCCCCATCCACAACTTCATCCAGTATCTGTATGGCATTCCTGACATCCTTCTTCAGGATGGCCTCAGAGATCCTGAACAGGTTCTCGGTTCCTGAAAGGCCCAGCATGTCCAGGACCTCTTCATAGTCAAGCTTTCCCTCACCCATGCTTATTGCCTGGTCCATCATGCTGAGAGCATCCCTCATGGCTCCATCGGATACGCGGGCTATCAGCTCGAGACTCTTGTCTTCTGCGTAAATGCCCTTTCTGTCTGCTATAAGCCTTAGTCTTTTGCCGATCTCCTCATACCTGATGCGCTTGAAATCAAACCTCTGGCATCTCGAGAGAATAGTTACAGGAAGCTTCTGCGGATCTGTAGTAGCCAATATGAATACCACATGCGAGGGCGGTTCCTCAAGTGTCTTAAGGAATGCATTTACAGCTCCTGTAGACAGCATATGTACCTCATCCAAAATGTATACCTTGTATTTCCCCTCATGTGGCGGGTACTGTACCTCATCCACAAGCTCCCTTATGTCATCTACCTTGTTGTTGGTCGCAGCGTCCTGCTCGATGACATCAAGCGAAAGGCCTGAGTCGATCTTCCTGCACATGTGACAGACGTTGCAGGGCTCTCCGTCCTTCAGGTCTATGCAGTTAAGAGCCTTAGCCATTATCTTGGCACAGGTGGTCTTTCCTGTTCCCCTCGTTCCGCTGAAGAGGTATGCATGTCCTATCCTGCCAGCCTTGATCTCATTGATCAGGGTAGTGGTTATATGTTCCTGTCCTATAACATCGCTGAAGACCTTTGGTCTCCATTCCCTGTACAGCGCTGTGTATGCCATGGATTCACCTTCCATTCGTCCCTATTACTTAGTCAACATATATTATACTATATTTTCCAGCAGTTTATCCCGTACTTAAGCCAATTCAGTTCAAGCCACGATTGTCGAAGATTATCACATCACAAAGCCACGGTGTCGAAGATTGATGAACGAAACCTTGCCGAACCCTTTCATTTTCAAGCCTTCCTTCACACTAATTTCACAAGTGGGGTTTATCATTAAGTTACCAAATAAAGAAAGCGAGATGATTACATGAAGAAGATAGTCGGAGCAGTGCTCCTCGCGCTCCTTGCCTTTGGAGCAACAATGTCTCTTAACACAACTGAGGCGTATGCAAAAACCGTGAAGAACGAGAACAGGCCTGTAAAGGTAATGAAGCAGGAGGAAAAGACGCCTGCGAAGGCAGCCCCTGCAGTCGCAAATGAGTACATCAGGGAAGCAGGGATCGAAAAGGTGAGGGATGCCGGCAACATAATCGCTGCGGTATCTGAAGCCATGGGTGAAGACTCATCGTTCGAAGGAATCCCGAAGACAGATGCTGAGGCTTACAAGGCTGCAGTCATAGGATTCATTGACGAGTATGTCGCTGCTCATCCTGAAGTTGTAAAGACCGAAGATGCTGAAGAAGCTGCTGAGGAAATCGAGGAAGAGGATACCGAGGTCAAGGATGCTCCAGCTGTAGCCAACATGGCCTTAAGGAAAATTGAAATCAGGAGACTTACCGAGAATGGAAATGTTATAGCAGCCATAGCCAACGAGATGGCCGAAGACGGAACATTCATGGGTATCACAAATACCGCAGTTGAAGCTTACAAGAATGCTGTAATGCAATTCATCAGCACATTCGGTGTAGTACTGCCATCAGCAGTGACAATAATTACAAGCCTATAGGAAAATACCGGTGCCGGGCAGTCTGAAGATTGCCCGGCACCGGTATTTTCATCTGTATACTATTGCGCCCTTGTTCTGAAGGTTCAGGATCCTCACATCAGAATCGATACCTGCGCTTCTGAATCCCTCTTCCATTGCTGCCCTTACAGATTCCGAGTTATGTTCGTCAGCGAATGCAATTACCGTGGGACCTGCTCCGCTGAGGGCAGCTGAGAAAGCACCTGCTCCGAGAGCTCTTCTCTTGACCTCCTCTAGACCGGGTACCAGCGGCATCCTGTAAGGTTCGTGAAGCCTGTCGTTCATGGCTTTTCTGAGAAGGCTGTAATCCTTCATGAGGAGAGAATATACTAGGAGAGATGCATTTCCGATGTTAAAAATGGCATCCTCCCTGCTTACTGTCCTCGGAAGTATCGCCCTTGATTTTTCCGTAGGCAGTTCAAATTCAGGGATTGCTACCACAGCTAGCAGCTTGTCATCAACATCTATCTTCCTGTAGATTATCTCCTTGCCCTCCATCCTGCTGAGGACGAAGCCTCCAAACAGTGCAGGAGCGACATTATCAGGATGTCCTTCGACTTCAGTAGCCATCTTCAGGAGCTCATAGTCCGAAATGTTTGCAGCGGATATCTCCCTTGCAGCAAGCAGCCCAGCAATGATTGCTGAAGCACTGCTTCCCAGCCCCCTCGAAAGGGGTATCCCGTTGATTATCCTTAGCGACAGCCCCTTAGGCTCGTACTCCACTGAATCAAACAGCTTTTTTGCACACTTGTAAATAAGATTGTCTTCAGAGCTCGAGAGCTCTTCACTGCCCTCACCCTCTGATGTTATCCTTATCCCTTCCCCGCCTGCTTCCATGATGACTTCCGTGTACATGTCAAGCGCCAGTCCCATAGTATCGAACCCCGGCCCTAAATTAGCAGTCGTCGCTGGTACGATTACCCTTACCATTCCTACCTCCATGCGAAGCCTTAAAGATTCCACAGCTCCGCCAATATCTTACTTCCCTTATCTATAATCCTATGCCAGGCAACTTATCTCTTTCCTTCTTCTACCCTGATGACACTTGTAACTTTCTCCACCACATCAAGCTTTTCGATAGCCGCGAGCGAATCCCTGACATTCTTCTCCTGGACCTTATGGGTTACAAGGACTATCTCAGCGACTCCGCTGTCATCCCTGTACTGCTGCCTGACCAGGGCGATGCTCACTCCGTGGTCGCCGAATACAGTAGCGATCTTCGCGAATACTCCCGGTATGTCCTTAACCTTCATCCTTGTATAGAATGCGGTGTCAACCTCGGATATGTCCTTGATTTCCTTTCGCTTCACTATCTTCCTGTAGCTTGAACCCATGGTGTCGTTGATGAAGTCCCTGGTGGCCTTCATAAGGTCGCCAATTACCGCACTTGCGGTCGGAAGCTCTCCTGCACCTCGTCCGTAGAACATGGTCTCGCCTACGGCATTGCCCTCCACGAAGATTGCATTGAAGACATCATTGACAGCTGCCAGCGGATGGTCCTTTGGTATGAAAACAGGATGGACTCTAGCTTCAGCCTTATCGTCAACATTCATGCCTATTCCAAGCAGCTTGACGACATAGCCAAGCTCATCAGCGTACTTTATGTCATCCTTGGTTATTTTTGTGATTCCCTCAACGTAAACGTCATTGAAGGTTATCTTCGTATCGAAGGCGATCGTGCCAAGGATCGCTATCTTCCTTGCAGCATCAAGTCCTTCTACATCAGCTGTCGGATCGCTTTCGGCATAGCCAAGTGCCACGGCATCCTTCAATACATCCTCGTAGCTCTTTCCCTCTTTGGTCATCCTGGTAAGTATGTAGTTGGTGGTTCCGTTTATTATTCCCATTATCTTTCTGATCTTGTTTCCAGCCAGGTCTTCCTTCAGTGTCCCTATTATGGGAATGCCTCCGGCAACTGAAGCCTCGAAATACAGGTCCCTTCCATTCATATGTGCAAGCTCGGAAAGCTCTTCCTCATGAAGTGCGATGAGGTCCTTGTTTGCTGTTATTACCTGCTTCTTTGAAGAAAGCGCCCTTTTGATGTAGTCCATTGCAAGGTCAACACTTCCCATGACCTCGATAACTATGTCTATATCATCATTCTCGAGGATATCACCCGGGTCAAACGTAATGAGCCCTGAAGGTATTTCCGGATCCCTTTCCTTGTCCCTGTTCCTTACAAGGATCTTCTCTATCCTGATCTCCTTGCCGACTTTCTTTGTGATGATGTCCTTGTTCTCCTGGAGCATCTTGTAAACTCCAGTTCCTACAGTACCCAGTCCTACCAGGCCGACTCTTACATGATCCATGTTACACTCCCCATCCCGCAGGACCATGAAGAAGCAGGCAGCTAAAGGTATTACCTTGCGCTGCCTGTACCATGTCCACACGTTTCATCAATTCTAATTATCGCTTTATCCGTGCAACCAGAGGCCTTCCGACTCTCCGATTTTTTTAATTATATCAGATGTGTGCGTAATTGCAAGTCACTTGTCCACGAAAACAGCACTCAGGACCTCTTGTCAAGCCAGGCAATCGCCTCTCCTATGACTTCATCCTTCTCGACCTCGTTGAAGATCTCATGGTAAAGCTTCGAGAAGATCTTGAGGCTCTTGTCGTTTGAAGCTGCCTCGCCGAAAAACTCCCTGGAATCCGAATTGGATACCAGTCCATCATCACAGCCGTGCATCAGGAATACAGGATCTGTGAAGTTTCCGGGATTTCCCTTCAGGTATTCTATCCCCTTAAAAATCGTATAGAACATGCCTGCAGATATCTGCTTCTCGACAAGCGGATCCTCCTGGTATGCTGCTACCACTTCCGGGTCGCTGCATACTCCAGCACCGAGCTCATTGGGGAAATATGTGTCTGCCGGAAGATCAGGCGGTAATAAAGAACCGGCTCCGGCGTTGTTCCGTGTAAGCGCTCCGGAAAGAACATAACCATCAGCCTTTCCCGGATAATGGCTTCCAAACAGCGCGGATGCGTAACCTCCCATGCTGTGTCCTATGACGAATACCCTTGCTCCCTGATTCTCTGACTTCACAAGCTCGAACACCGCATTGACATCCTCGAATATCTCATTGTAGGTACCATAAAATACACGCTTGCCCTCGGACCTTCCATGTCCTCTGTGGTCGAACCTGTAGACAGAATACCCGCTGCTGTTAAGCTTCTCAGTGAGATAGTCGTATCTTCCAAGGTGTTCGCAGAGCCCATGTACAATCAGTACCACAGCCTTCTTGTGCATGACCTCGTCCTTCCTTACAAAAAGACCTGTTCCGTCAAAAGAATTAAAGATCCTCTCCTTCATGTTACCCTCCTTATTTCCTTAGAAATCTAAACGTTTCCAACAGCTATATTATATCATCACCGCAGGCTTCATGGATATGCCTGCAGATAGGAATCGGGGGAAGCTTTACTGATAATTGCATCCTGCTGGAAATGATACTACAATTGAAGTGAATATTACCGGCAAGGCTATTGCCTGCCCTGAAAGGCGGTCGCTCAATGAAGAAGCTCCTGGGATCAGTTCTTTCACTCGCCCTCGGCCTGCTATTCGGTTTCTTCGGAGTCATGAACTCGGTTTTTTCCGATGGAGCCATGGACGAAAGGCTTGTCATCATAGCGGTCATACTCGCTATTTACGGATTGCTCGGCCTGCTGCTTGGTTTCTTCTTTTCCGAAATGCATATCACTGCAGCCATACTTCTGGTCGTCCCCGGAATTGTGTTCCTGACCCTGTTCCTGTTCTCTGAACTTTATATCCTCATCCTTCTTTATATGGTGCTTCTTGTACTTATATCCTTCGTTTCCGTAAAGCTCGGGTACCACCTTCACGGCAGGACAAGGAGGAATCATTGATCAGGGTTTGCTTTTCATGTTATGAATACCTGAAAATCCAGGGAATTAAAAAACCACCCGCAATGGCATAAACCATCATGGGTGGATATGTACAATTAAACCGTGCACCTTTCTCCGACAGAAAGGTTCCAGGCGTTACCCTAGCAGTAAACTCAGAACAGGTTTGCCACGGCACACGCACAAACTACTTATCGCTGCTACCTTCCGGTCCTGACGAGGTTCATAGCCGTACATTGCGTGGGACCAATCCATCAACGTTACTTTCATGGGTCAGGCCCTGAAGCCTTGGGCCTCGGAAAGGAATTCAACCCTGCTGTAGCGGATTGCAGGTTACAGGGCACCGCTGGTTCCCCATCTAGCACGGAATGGCGGAGAGGATGGGATTTGAACCCATGATTGAGTTTCCCCAATACACACTTTCCAGGCGTGCGCCTTCGACCACTC
>DIXH01000099.1:81322-98452 GCA_002428605.1 Clostridiaceae bacterium UBA6085 | reverse complement strand
TTTGGAACTGGAATAGTGACAGCAACAGTTGCACTACCTATAGTTTGCGGCGCTGCTATCGTTGGATTTTTTATTACACCCAAGCTAGGGAAAAAGATTTCTCCTATACTCGGCGCAATGATTTTTGCAATAGTGGCAATTATGCTAACTGGTGGTTTGGATACATCAGGTCTTGATTTCAAGTACATTCCACCACAGCTTGTTGCTCCAAAATTCAATGTTGCAACGATACTTTCAGTTTCGGTACCTCTTGCAGCGCTAGTAGTAGGAGCTGAGAATGCTCAGGCAATTGGGGTTCTATTTGGACAAGGCTACAAGACACCTGTTAACGCCATGACTGTGGTTAGTGGAATAGGTGGGATTCTTTCTGGATTAGTAGGCGCTCATAATGCGAATATCGCTGGTCCGATGACTGCTATCTGTTCGAGCGAAGAAGCGGGTGAGGACAAAGCAGGAAGATATGCAGCATCAGTTGCAAACGGAATATTTTTCATGTCGTTCGGATTGGTAGCAAGCTTTGCAATTAGTGTGATTAAGATAGTTCCAGCACCTTTAGTAAGTGTCTTAGCAGGACTTGCCATGATCAGTGTTCTTATAGGTTCATTTAAAGACGGATTTGGAACTGGTAAGTACAAGACAGGAGCATTTGCAGCGCTAATAGTTGGTGTCAGCGGAGTAACATTCTTCAGCATCGGTGCAGCATTCTGGGCCCTTGTTGTTGGTATAGTAGTATCTCTTATAGCAGACAGGCATGATTTTCAAACAGATAAGTAAAGCAGTTGAATAACTTTTAAAGCGGCACTGGAGGATAGAATGAACGAAGTAGTAAGAGGCAGAATCTCGAGACTTAAGTCTGAACTTGATATACTTGGGCTGGACGCTGCAGTAATAATGGACAGAGAAAATATCATATATTTCTCAATGCTTACAGATATTGAAGCAGGTTCAATCATTATCCCAAGGGTAGGTGATCCGGTTTTCATATGTCTATGGCTTGATGCAAGGCACGTAAGAGAAGTTTCAGGAATGAATGTAATTCCATATTTCTTCCCCGAGGAGAACATAAGCAAAAAGACAGCTGATGTGATAAACGGGCTAGGCATAGATCATCCACGATTGGGCTTCACAAGATACTTCATATCATTAAAGGATTTCCAGTGTCTAAGAGATTTTGTTCCTGGAGTGTATTTTGGCGATATTGCAGAAACGTGTTATAAGATACGTTCGATTAAGGATGAAAATGAAATTGGATTAATTTCGAGGGCTGCCGAGTTTTGCAGATTAGGAATGGCTGCTGCTATGGACTTTGTAAAGCCGGGGGTTAGAGAGACTGATGTGCTGGCTGAAGCCGAGTATGCAATGAGGAAAGCCGGTTCAGAGGGACCTTCCTTCAGGATGCAAGTTCTTAGACATGACAGACAACAACTGGTGCATCCATATGCTGGAGAGTATTATTTAAATGACAATGAGCCGGTAGTCATTCATCTTGGTGCAACTTATAAAGGCTACACTGCAAAAATGTGTAGAACGGTTTTTCTTGGCAATGTTAAAACAGAAACAAAAAAAATATACAATGTGCTTAGAAGAGCTCAAGAGCTGGCAATAGAAGCTGCGAAACCGGGGGCTACAGCCGGTGAGGTCTACGAGGCAGCTTTTAAGGAAGTGCATGACAATGGATATGCAAAATTATTTCTTCCGACTATAGGGTATGGAGTGGGTATCAGACAGTCTGAATTTTATCCAATAATTAGTAAGAATTCAGATCAGATTCTCCAAGAGAATATGGTAATTGATTTACTTCTTCCAACCATATACCTTGCCAATGTTGGAGGACCAAGGATAACCGACACGATTTTAGTTAAAATGGAAGGCTGTACGAATCTAACTGGCCAATAGAAAATGTGGGTGTCATTAGTGGGGTTCTTTGGCTGCATGAATAGTTCGATTAATGCAGCCAGAGAATTATTACGGATTTTTCGTAAGTAATTCTGAATCTGATATTTATAAATTTATTATGAATACAACATATATTGGATGATAAATACACACCGATATTTCTCTTACGGTAATTAAAAGCCATCTTGGTTGAAAAACTACCTATACATCCGATTTAATTGAATCCCTATTGTTGGTTCAACTATATTGTAAAGACTGGATATTTAGGAAATTTAATGCAAATCAATATCGAAACTGAAAAATAATCACTCATAATATTTGACGCAACTCGTATACGAGAATAAGGAGGATAAAATGACAGGAACAAAGGAACTTAATTACGGAAAATTAGCCGATGCGCTGAAGAATGCAGAGATGACTTGCATCCCTATATGTGCGATATCAAAAGAAAATCCTGAAATCGAGATATCTGATGCATATGCTATACAGCTCTTGAATATCCAAAGAGAAGTAGACGATGGAAAAAAAATAACTGGAAAAAAAATTGGTCTGACTTCACTTGCAATGCAAAATCTGCTTGGAGTCAATAGACCAGATTTTGGGCATCTTCTAAATACCATGGAAGTGAAGGATGAAATAGTTAATAGAAAGACACTTTTACAGCCTAAGGTGGAAGGCGAGCTTGCCTTTGTTTTGAAAAAAGATCTTACAGGGCCTGGTGTGACGTCGAAAGATGTTATTGAGGCTACTGACTATGTCGTTCCATCAATTGAAATTGTTGACTCAAGAATTGCTAATTGGAAAATAAACATAATTGATACGGTGGCAGATAATGCATCATCAGGAATGTATGTTATAGGTAAAGATAGAATAGACCCAATAAATACAGACCTCCTCTCAATAAGAATGAAGCTGTTCAAGAATGGTGAGTGCATTAACGAGGGGATTGGAAGTGATGTTTTGGGGGATCCTGCTGTAGCTGTGGCATGGCTTGCAAATACTCTTTCCGAATTTGGTGTAAGTCTTAAAAAAGGCGAAATAGTATTATCTGGTGCTTTCAGTGCAGCACTAGCAGCTGAAGCTGGAGATGAATTCACAGCGGTTTACGAGAACATTGGAGAAGTTAAAGTAAAGTTTATTTAATAAGTACTAAGGAGATTAAGATGGAGAAAGTTAAGGTAGGTATAATAGGTCCTGGAAACATTGGTTTGGACCTGTTGAATAAAATACAGAGAAGCCCATTTCTTGAGGTTGCAACAATAGTTGGAGTCGCCGAATCAAAAGGAATCGAGTACGCTAGGGAAAGGGGCATTGATGCTTCGGCAGATGGAATCGGACACCTGCTTGAAATAGAAGGGATAAAAATTGCTTTTGATTGTACAAGCGCAACTGCTCATCTGACACACGGACCACTGCTTAAGGAAAAGGGCATATTCACTCTGGACCTAACACCTGCAGCTATTGGTCCACATACGGTTCCAGCAGTTAATCTCACCGATGAGATGCTTGAACTTCCTAATCTGAACATGGTGACATGTGCTGGACAGGCAACAACCCCTATAGTATATGCTATAAACCAGGCTGCCAACGTAAAGTATGCAGAAGTCATTTCATCAATAAGCTCAAAGAGCGCAGGACCGGGAACAAGGGCAAACATCGATGAGTTTACCGTTACGACAAAGAATGCGCTGATGAATGTTGGAGGTGCAGACAATGCAAAGGTAATAATCGTACTTAACCCAGCAGAACCTCCAATATACATGAGAAACACAATCTATACTATAGTGGAGAATTTAGACATCGATGCAATAAAGAAATCAGTGGATAGCATGGTTGAAAAAATCAGGGAATATGTACCAGGCTACAGGTATCTCCTTGAACCGATTATCCAGAACAATATTGTCACTACCATGATTGAGGTGGAAGGACTGGGAGACTATCTTCCGGTTTACTCTGGTAACCTTGATATAATCACTGCAGCTGCATTGCATACTGCAGAGAAGTATGCCAGGAAGCTCATGGGAGGTGTAAATTAATGGCTAGAATATATCTAACTGATACAACGCTAAGGGATGGAAGCCATACGGTTTCACATCAATTTTCTCCTGAGGATGTTGAGAAGGTTGCCAAAGCGCTAGACGAGGCAGGAATAGACCTGATTGAAATCGGACATGGTGATGGCCTTACTGGATCAACAATTAACTACGGATTCTCAGATTATGAGGAGCTTGATGTAATCAGGGCAGCCGCCGGGGTTGTAAAGAGAGCAAAGGTTACAGTTCTCTTGATTCCAGGGATTGGATCTGTTGAAGATCTTGAGAAAGCAGTACATGCAGGTGCAACGGCAGTCAGAGTGGCTACACACGTGACTGAAGCTGATGTTGCTGAGCAGCACATCAAGGCAGCCAAGAAGATGGGCCTCTGGACCGTCGGGTTCCTGATGATGGCGCACATGGCAGATGCTGCAACAGTACTTCAGGAAGCGAAGAAGATGGAAAGCTACGGAGCTGATGTGGTGTACTGTACCGATTCAGCAGGCGCTATGCTTCCTGCGGATGTAACCGAGAAGATTAGCCTACTTAAGGCAAATCTCTCAATCCCAATAGGCTTCCACAGCCACAATAATCTGGGACTTGCAATCGCCA
This sequence comes from Clostridiaceae bacterium UBA6085, assembly GCA_002428605.1. Taxonomy (GTDB): domain Bacteria; phylum Bacillota; class Clostridia; order Clostridiales; family Clostridiaceae; genus Youngiibacter. The sequence continues at coordinate 93,911 of DIXH01000099.1, read as the reverse complement.
ACAGCGTTGCAGCTGTAAGTGCCGGCGCCACATATATCGACGGTTCACTCTCAGGGCTTGGAGCCGGAGCTGGAAACACCCCTACAGATACCTTGGTAGCAGTTTTTAACAGGATGGGTTTAGAGCATGGAGCTGACCTATATAAAACAATGGACGCGAGTACTGAAGCATTAGCGCCGGTACTTTTGGCTAAGGGAGTAACTGCTCAGACTAATCTGGATGCACTTATTTGTGGGTATGCTGGAGTATATTCAAGCTTTATGCTGCATGCCAGAAGAGCTTCGGCTCGGTTTGGTGTGGATTTAAGAGATATACTTATTGAGTTAGGCAGAAGGCGAGCTGTTGGAGGTCAAGAAGACTGGATAATTGAAGTCGCAAACGAGATTGCTCAAAATAAAGTTAAATAGATTATATATGGCTTAATCAGGTTAAGTAAATCACTTTAAGTTTTACTATGATTGCCTAGGCTTATATTTATACTTGATTGGAAGGGATATCATGGGGAAAAAGACACTTTATATTGAGTGTACTTCTGGAATTGATGAGAAAATGCTAATTGCGTCATTACTAAACGTAGGTATAAGTGAGGATTTGCTAAAACCTGTAATTGACAGCACTGGGTTAGAAGGTTTTGAAATTGAAGTTGGTAAGAATAGACGAAATGGATCAATATCCAATTTCTTTGAAATAAGTAGAGAATCCGAATGCGAAATTGAGACTGGTAGTAATCGTAAAATAAAAACTAGCGAGGTCTACGATATCATCAATAGAACTGAAATATCAGACGATGCAAAGAATATTTCTATAAATGCTGTTAATGCTATATTGAAAGCAGTTACAGAAACCTGTTATTCAAGCATCGATGGAATTTATAATGATAGTATCATACTCGATAAGGATATTCTGACAATAATTGTGGCAGCTTTTTGTATAGATCAAATGAAAGTTGATGACATCATTATTTCCGAGATACATGAAGGAATTGGGACTAGCACGAACAAGGGTAATATAGTTTCAATACCATCACCTATGATTGCAAGAATACTGATTAATAGTCAACTTTCAGTCAAATTTGTTGATGTAGCTGAAGAATTGTTATCTCTAATTGGTACTTCAATTATTTCATCACTAACCCAAAAACAAAAGATTCCGGAGAGTTGTAGGATATTAAGTCAAGGAATTGGCTCAGAAAAAAAGGAAAGCACAAAACAAATGAGAGCTATGGTAATTGAAGAAGATGAGCCGATGGTGAATAATGAGACTTGGATATTGGAAACAAACATTGATGATTCCACAGGTGAAAGCCTGGCTTTCACAATGGAAAAACTACTTGAAAGCGGAGCCAGAGATGTATTTTTTACACCGATTTTCATGAAAAAGAACAGGCCAGCATTCAAGCTTTCTGTTACATGCCGTGGTGATTCCGTGAAAAAAATGGAATCAGTGATATTTAAAAATACTACGACAATAGGTATCAAGAAATATCGGATAGAAAAGACAGTCTTAGGATATTCTATAATAAATGTTGACACCAGATTTGGTTCAGTCAGAGTAAAAGCTAGTTCTCATGAAGATATGAAATACTATTCTCCAGAGTTTGAGGACATAAAAGCAATATGTAACATTACTGGTAAAGGCTTTAAGGAAATTTCAGAAGTAGTTAATCAAGCAATTTATGAATGCTTCAAATTAAAGAATTGAACAATATAAAAAACCGTATCAGGGAAATCCCTCTTTCCTGGTACGGTTATTTTCTTAGGTTATTTGTTAAATAATTAACCCGGGAGTATAATGGTCATATGATTTGATTTGGAGGCGCTGCTCATGAGACTGCTGGATTTTTCAGAAGCAAACTGCAAGAACTGCTACAAATGCGTAAGGGGCTGTCCCGTCAAGGCCATAAGGTTCAGGGGCAGTCAGGCTGAAATAGATGAACAGAGGTGCATAGCCTGCGGAAAGTGTTTTGTGATCTGTCCGCAGAATGCAAGGAACATCGTAAGCGATACTATGAAGGTCAAACAGGCCATAGCCATTGGCAAACAGGTGAAAGCCCTCATCGCTCCTTCCTTTGCAGGGTTCTACCGTAACAGGGGCGGGTTCCTGACAGCATTAAGGAAGCTGGGCTTCAGCGAGATCATCGAGGTTGCTGCCGGAGCGGAAATGGTGACCGACAGGTACAGGCGGTTCATGGAGGAGAATGACCCGAAATATGCAATATCAAGCTGCTGCCCTACTGTATACATGTACATGAGAAGATACAGCCCGACGACTGCTGAATATCTGATGCCCGTGGTGTCACCCATGCTTGCTACAGGGAAGGCTGTTAAAAGGGATGATAAGGATTGCTTTACTGTATTCATCGGACCATGCCTCAGCAAGAAATGCGAGATGGTGTCCTATGGAAACGAAGGGATTATAGATGCGGTGCTGACGCTTGAGGAGATTTCGCATTTGCTCTCTGAGGAAGGACTTGACCCGGAAGTCCTTGAACCATCAGTACCTGATGTGACTGCGGGGAAAAAGGGAAGAAGATATCCTGTCGCAGGTGGAATAGCGGAGGGGCTTTCCGGAACCATTGACAGGATGGGCTATGATGTCATAAGGGTCGAAGGAATGACAGAAGTCAGGGAGGTTCTGAAGGAGATCGAAGATGGCACCCTGGATAAGGCGTACATCGAGCTCTCGGCTTGCTCAGAGTCCTGTATTGGAGGGCCGTGCGTCCCTGAGGACCCCCTTCCTGTTTTTGCGAGGAAGCAGAATGTAAAGAGGTTTTCGGTCATGGGATGGGAATCTGAAGGAAGGATTCTTTTGGATGGGAAAATAGACATAAGCGGAACCTACGCACCGACGCCGATAATATCCAGGGAATATCCTGAGTCGGAGATTGCCGCTACACTCGCAAGGATGGGCAAGTTCTCAAAGGGCGACGAGCTCAACTGCAGCGCATGCGGCTATAATTCCTGCAGGGACAAGGCGAAGGCTGTACTTGAAGGGATGTCTGAGGTTGAGATGTGCCTGCCGTTCATGAGGACAAAGGCTGAGCACATGTCAGACATCATATTCAGCAATTCTCCGAACTATATTTTCCTTCTTGACGAGGAGCTTTGCATCCATCAGATGAATCCATCGGCGGAGATCGTTTTTGGAAGACGCATAGACGAGATAAGAGGCTTCCCCATAAGCTATGTTGCAGATGACGCCGTATTTGAAGCAGTTGCGAGATCCAAAAGGAGCAGCCTTAACAAAAGGACGGTATATGACGAATATGGGATCGTAGTTGTCCAGAGTACAGTATTCCTTGACAGCTCAAACCAGCTTCTCGTAATCATGTCTGACATAACAGATGAGGAAAAGAGGCGCGATGAGCTTCAGTCAATGAAGGAAAGGACGCTTAAGATCGCACAGAAGGTAATTGACAGGCAAATGACTGCAGCGCACGAGATCGCCAGCCTCCTCGGGGAGACCACAGCTGAAACGAAGATAGCGCTAGACAAGCTCAAGGAGCTGGTCCTCATGGAGGGCGAGTAGATGGGGTTGTTTCTTGATACCGCGTACAGAAGCCTTAAGAAGCACGGCGAGGAGCTATGCGGAGACCAGGTAGCAATGGAGAGGGTCGGAGACAGGCTGATAATAGTGATGTCCGACGGTCTGGGAAGCGGAGTAAAGGCTAACATACTTGCAACTCTTACCGCAAGGATCGCAGTCACGATGCTGAAGGAAGGGGCAAGCCTTGAGGAGACGGTGGATACCATAGCAAGGACTCTCCCGGTATGTTCTGTCAGAAATCTTGCATATTCAACATTCACTGTAATAGAAGCATTTGAAGATGGAAGAATACACACAGTCGAATTCGACAATCCTTCATATATACTTACTAGGAAAACTGAGTCGGATATTCCAGAGAAGACCATGAGCTCGATAGATGGCAAGTCCATCCACGAATCATATTTTAAGATGGACGATGGCGACTTCCTTACAGTCATAAGCGATGGTGTGCTTTACGCCAGTCAGGGGATGATCCTTGACCAGGGTTGGGGATGGGAGGATGTAAGGGATTTTCTGAAAGACAGCGCACGTGCTGAAAAAAGTGCCAGCGCTATGGCTCTTCAGCTCAGCGTTTTCTGCAATGTCCTCTACGACCTTAAGCCGGGTGATGATGCAACTGTCCTGACTTTAGCTGTGAGAAAGAAAGAAGGACTGACAATTTTCACAGGGCCGCCACTCAGATCAGAGGACGACAAAAGGCTTGCGGAAGCGTTCCTGAAGTCATCTGGAAAGGTTGCAGTCTCCGGTGGAAGTACGGCAGCAATCATTGCGCGCGAGACAGGAAGGGAAATCGAGGCTGAAATCTGCGACACCAGTGAACTGGTACCACCGACCTCAAGGCTTGATGGCGCCGATATCGTTACCGAGGGTGCACTCACTTTGGCGAGGACGGCAGAGCTCCTTGAGGAGTTCCTTAATCCCACAGATGATGATATCTTCCTTAAGCTCAGAAAAAGGAATGGGGCGGCCAGGCTTGCCAGGATGATAATAGACTCCACTGACCTTACCATATGGCTCGGAAGCGCAGTAAACCTTGCTAACTCAGACACACATCTGAGATCCGTGGATGTCATGAGGATATTGGAGGCGGCTAAGTCACTTGGAAGAAATACAAAGCTAGTGATGATATAGGAACAGCCGGCACCAAAATGCCGGCTGTTTCCATATCTTAGATATTGTGCTGAAAGCAGATGCTATTTGCTTTCTTCACCAGGTTCAAATACATAGCCGATCTGCTCCCAGTCCTGGGACATGGATTTCATCATTACGGCAAGCCATATCCTTATTCCGATTCCAAGGATCGCTGCCGCAGTAATGAAGAAAGTGTCTGCAAGGACCAATGCGATGCAGAGTGCAACTGCAACTGCAGCAAGAAGGACTGATGAGATCCCGGCCCTTCTGACATAGAAGGGATATAGCTCAGTCTTGCCGTTGGAATGGAAGGTTACGGCACTTGCTTCAAGTATATTTGCAGCAAACAGCATTTCCATCATTATAAAGATAACTGATGCGAACTGGAGAATGTCCAACATCATCCCTGAATTGAATGAGGCAAGTGATAGAAGTGAGGCTGCAAGTGACCATATAGCCATCGCACCGGTGACCTTTCTTGCCTTCATGAATTTAGTGTTCTTAGAAATGTCATAAAGCTCGTAGCATGCGGAGGATACCATCCACCAACCTATGAATTCAGGCAATATCCGTATCACCCCGAGGTTTATGTGGAATGTGGCAAGGATGATGCCCCAGAATAGTCTGTTATATTGATCTTTCATCATAACTCACCTCTCGCCTTCAGATAGAGAATGGCATTCCATGTATCCAGATTCCATACATCCTTCGATATGGGATCAAGCTTCTCAACCTGCTGGTTACCGTCATTATCTGTAAATACCAGTGATGGGGTGAGTTGAAATGAGCTCAAGGCCTTGTAATTGAATTCATCCTGTCTGATCCTTGCGCTTACTGTTACCCTTTGGCCTTGCAGTATTTTTGTGCCAGCTATCCTGTCAAGCGGAAGGTCATTGACCTTGATATCGAAGACCTCCGTCATGATGGCATAAGAGTCAGATTCAAGGCTATTGATAGTTATGTCCTCCATCACCTGATATTCCATGTCGGAGTACCCGTCAGAAGATGATGACATACGCATCCTCGTAAGAGTGTCATCTGTGCTTACTGCATAAATGCTGATACTACCTAAGTTTACTTCCATTGAAGTGCCATCACTGAATAGGATCACAGCATCTTCAAGTGTCCTTATATGACCTTTACTTGCATTGGTATGTCCATTCACTACAAGCTGGACAGTTCGCAAAGTGTAACGGCCCACTCTCTGACCATTATCAGGCCAGGAGTTCTCATATGAGAGTACTTGCAGGTCTTCAGCACCCTTGAATGAGACTGATATAACGTTTCTCTCGTCTGTGCTGTTGGCAAGGTAATTGAGTGACAGATAGTCTGCAGTATAATATCCGTTTGTAAGATAAACTCTCAGGTCCTTGTAGTTTTCGATGAATACCGGATGGTCAAGCCTCATTACCATTACAATTGCCAACGATAGAGCAAGTACAATAGCGACAAAGGCCTGGCTGAATATCAGAATTCTCCTGTTGCGTTCCATAAAACCTCCTCAATTTCTATATATTAATTTCTAAATACATGATATGTTGAAATCACCAGAATTTCAACCAAATAGCATAAAAGTTAGCATGATATAATAAACTTAGCATCAGTCATATTAAGTAAATGAGAAATATTATCTTAACTCTTATTGTCGATGTGATATAATTAGATTGTACGGCTATGCAGGTGAGCATATAAATTATTTTGGGGCTTTTGTCTTGGTGACCAAGAGATCTCATGATAAAAATTATATTTTGGCTTATCATAACCGGTGAAATATGAAAGGAGTCAGCAATATGTACAACTTCAATGAGCAGGGTAAGTTCGAATCACATGAAGCTGCGAAGGAGCACTCACAGAATATTGAAGGCAGACTGCCTTTAAATGGCCTGAGAAAAGGGGCTAAAGACAAAACTATCGGTATTTTGTCGGTCATTGCCATGATTGCGGGTGTCATCCTCTTTGCTTATTTCATGAAGGGATAAGGAATACCTTCATGCTTTGGATTTAAGACAGGACGTTCTTAATCCATACTGGATTATCTGCGTTGCGTCTGGTTATCTCAGGGATTCTTTTGAATCCCTTTTATTTCGCCTGTTTTTAATCGTAACTTCAGTAATAACCTATATTCTTAAGTTACAGGCACCTTCACCAAATCTTCACAATGAAAGGCTATATTTTGTAGCATAGATCAAGTGTAATTATGCTGAAGTTGAGCTAAAATACTACCAAGACAGGAATGGGGATGATTTGATGGCTGAGAGGATACTGGTAATAGATGATGAGCAGAACCTTCTGCAGGTGGTTGGAGACTACCTGAGGAAGAACTCGTTCGAGGTGTTCACTGCGGACCGGGGCAGGAAGGCGCTTGAGATGTTTGAAGAGCTGGAGCCTGATTTCCTTATACTTGACCTGAATCTTCCTGACATTTCAGGTGAAGAAATATGCAGGGAGATAAGGAAGAGATCCGATATTCCTATATTGATGCTTACCGCAAAGACATCGGAAGAGGACAAGGTAAAGGGGCTGTACCTGGGAGCTGATGATTACCTGACTAAGCCCTTCAGCCCGAGGGAGCTTGTGGGAAGAGTAAATGCAATACTGAGAAGGACCAGGAACAAGGGCAGCATGTCTGAAATCTATTCGTTTAGAGGTGGCGACCTTGTCCTTGACAACATGAGACGTACCGTAACCAAGAAGGGAATCGAAGTAAGCCTCACTCCCAACGAATACAAGATCCTACATGCGCTGGTACAGTATCCAGGACAGGTGTTTTCAAGGTCCAGGCTTGTGAGTGCGGCACTTGGCTTTGATTTCGAAGGCTATGACAGGACAATAGACACACATATCAAGAACCTGAGGCAGAAGATTGAGGATGACTTCCGTGACCCGACATACATTCTCACTGTCTATGGTGTCGGGTACAAATTTCAGGGCGGTGAGAAATGATAAGGATAGGCAGGCAGCTTGGAAGATACTTCGCGCTGGTAACCATGACATCGGTGATTCTAATAACTGTACTTTCGAATATCGGTATGAACATATTCTTCACCATGTATCTAAGAGATTCTCAGAAGTCAGAAGATATTGCCATTGCTGACTATGCCACTGAGCTTCTGCATGAGGACGGGCTTCTTGACGAGACCGACCTTATGAGCATAGAACATTATGCCTTCACCATGTCTGCGGAGGTGATCATGGAGGACTTCGCGGGAAATGTCATAATGAGCACCAGGGAGCCATCTGAGGTGCCGGATGGAGAGCTGGACAGGTCAGACTACATGGATCTTGAGAAATTCGGATACAAGGAGTACACCTACGGTACGATGGAAACCGGAGAGGGTAGTATCGTGATCGGGAGACCGAAAAGCATATTTTCGGCATCACCGGACAGGAAGTTCCTGATAGCGATAAACCTCATATACCTTGCCGCGGCGGGTATCTCCCTGCTGATAGGATTCTTCCTCAGGAGGAGGGTTTCTGGAATGTTCCTCGATCCGATATACTCTATACAGGAAAACGCAAAATATATTGAAGAAGGCAATTTCAGGGGAGTCATGGACGTTGAAACGAAAACGATTGAGCTGGATGCACTTTCAAGGTCGATAAACAACATGGCGCTGAGGCTTGAACAGCAGGAGCGCCTGAGGAAAAGGCTCACATCAGATATCGCCCATGAGCTTAGGACCCCGCTTTCAACAGTGAACAGCCATCTTGAAGCCTTCATAGACGGAGTGTGGGAACCTACGCCGGAACGGCTTACTTTGCTTCAGGATGAGATAAGGAGACTCACAAATCTTATAAAGGACCTTGGTGACCTCTCATACATGGAGAGCGGAGAGATAAGCCTCGCAATGAAGGAGATCAGCCTTTCCGGCCTTATTGCGAATGTTGTGGAGAACTTCGAGCCTCTCTTTGTATCTGACGGGAAAAACATCACTTCGGACATTGAAGAGGGCATAATTACAAAGGGTGACAGCGACAGGCTCAACCAGGTTTTTATAAACATCGTAGCGAACTCGCTGAAGTATACGAACACCGGAGGCAATGTATCAGTAGCTTTGAAAATAGAAGGTGAATCGGCAATTGTGACGGTATCCGATGATGGTATAGGCATAAGCAGTGACGACATTCCATTCGTTTTTGAAAGGTTCTACAGGAGCGACAGGTCAAGGAGCAGGGAGACCGGAGGGAAGGGCATAGGCCTTACGATCTCCAAAGCCCTTGTCGAAGCCCACAAGGGAATCATAGGAATAGAGAGCACAGACGGCAAAGGGACGGCAGTTAACATCAGCCTTCCGGCATGGAAGGCCTGACTATAGTTGGTAATATGGAGGAGCACCTCTGTCGGAGGAGACAGTGGTGCTCCTCCTTTTCTTATTTGTCTGCTCCTTTCCAGGTACGGTTTATGGGCTTAATATGCTTATGTCACAAAATGGTAATAAATAGTTCAATGCAAATACATGAATTCTGAATATTATAAATATAGTGGAATATTATAGTATATGTTTTTAAGCCTCTGAATCACAGAAGGGATTCTTTGGGCGAGTGATTACTATAAATTTCCGTTTGTCGCGTCATACATGACAAATGGAAGGTTTCTTTTGATTGTTTCTCAAATGAAAACGTAATAGGATGAGGATGTAAGGATTATCCAATATCTTAATATCAAATCAATAATTAGGAGGAACAGAAATGGAAAACCAGAACGTCGGTTTCAAAGCCAAGGTCCAGAAGTTCGGTACATTCCTTAGTGGAATGGTCATGCCGAACATGGGAGCATTCATCGCATGGGGACTTATTACTGCATTATTCATCGCTACCGGTTGGCTTCCGAATGAGGAATTTTCAAAGATGGTATCACCGATGCTTGTTTATCTTCTGCCGATACTTATAGCGTATTCAGGCGGTAAGATCGTATACGGTGAGAGAGGCGGAGTAGTAGGTGCCGCATCAGCGATAGGTGTCATCGTAGGATCATCGATCCCAATGCTTCTTGGAGCAATGATGATGGGTCCTTTCGGCGGATTCCTTATCAAGAAGATCGACCAGATGTTTGAAGGCAAAGTAAAAGCCGGATTCGAAATGCTCATCAACAATTTCTCAGCAGGAATACTTGCAACACTTTTGGCACTTCTCGGATATGTAGTCGTAGGACCAGCTGTCGAGGCGCTAAGCAACTTCCTTGCATCAGGTGTTGACCTGATAATGAGCATGGGAATACTTCCTCTTGTACATATATTCATAGAGCCTGCAAAGGTGCTGTTCCTTAACAATGCCATTAACCATGGTATCCTCGGGCCTCTTGGAGTAGAGCAGGTAGCACAGAACGGAAAGTCAATACTGTTCATGCTTGAGTCAAATCCAGGCCCAGGACTTGGAGTATTGCTTGCGTACATGCTTTTCGGAAGAGGAATACCAAAGGCTTCCGCATCAAGTGCGGCAATCATCCACTTCCTTGGCGGAATACACGAGATATACTTCCCGTACATACTCATGAAGCCAATACTTCTTCTTGCAGTAATCGCCGGCGGAATGTCAGGAACACTCATATTCACCATATTTGGAGCCGGACTTGTAGCTACACCTTCACCAGGATCAATATTCGCATATGCTGCCATGACACCTAAGGGCAATTATGTGGGAGTATTCCTCGGTGTAGCAGTAGCGGCAGCAGTATCCTTCGTAATAGCTTCAATCATACTCAAGGGATCCAAGCAGAAGGATGAAGACCTTGATTCTGCAGTATCAAAGATGGAAGAGATGAAGGGAAAGAAGAGCAGCGTTTCAGGACTTATCGGAGGAGCTGCAAAATCATATAAGGATGTAAAGAAGATAGTATTCGCCTGCGACGCAGGAATGGGATCATCAGCAATGGGAGCTTCCATACTCAAGAAGAAGGTTAAGGAAGCCGGACTTGATACTATCGTAACCAATACATCAATAACCAACCTTCCTGATGATGTTGACCTTGTAGTAACTCACAAGGACCTCACAGAAAGGGCTACTCAGAAGTCTCCGAAGGCTATTCACGTATCAGTGGACAACTTCCTTGGAAGCCCAAGATACGATGAGATAGTTGAAGAGCTGAAGAAATCTAAGTAAAATCATAGGTAGTTAACGGACATAAATGAATAGGGGAGGTGCTGTGATTGTATATAACAAGCCGTGAAAGGTCCATGTCAGGGATCCTTCTGGAATCACAGCACCTCTTTGTTTCAATACAGAGTCTGGCAAAAAAGCTTGATGTCTCCACAAGGACAATCCAGCGTGAAGTAAAGATGCTTGAAGACACATTGGCAAAATTCGATCTTGCACTCGAGAAGAAGGCAAGCGAAGGAATAAGGCTTACTGGAAGCGAAGAAGGAGTAAAGAGACTCAAGGATGAGATAAGGTCCTACTCAGATTATGAAATCGGGAGAAGTGAAAGAAGCCTTTTCATCTTCCATGAGCTGCTTGAGTCGGGGGATCCGCTGAAGACCATGACTCTGTCAAAGGGATTTTCAGTGTCTAGCAAGACACTCCAGCAGGACCTCGAACGCTTCGAGGATGAGATCAGGAACACCAGACTTTCATTAATTAGGAAAAGGGGCTATGGGGTAGAGCTTGAAGGCCGTGAAAAGGACAAAAGGATGGCCTTCATAAATATGGCAATGCAGAGAATGGAGCATATGCAGGTCTTTTCATCAAAGGAAGGGGAATTCCTATCACTTGACCCGAAGGAGAAGCTTCTGGGAATATTCGATCCGGGACTACTCAGGATTATCGAAGTCATAGTGCTTGAAAAGACAATGAATTTGCCTTATAGGCTGACCGACCTTTCACTGCTTGAAGCCCTGCTTCATACATATATTTCTGTGGAAAGGGTTAAGGGTGGGAACCCTGTAGACAGGAAGAAGCATGGTGAAGGGCCTGAAGAGATTGCGGCTTCATTGATATTCAGAAGCCTTGAGAAAGAGCTCGGCATGAACTTTCCTGAAGATGAGGCATATCTTCTGGCCTCGGTCTTAAGAAGCGCAAAGAGGATAAGCGAAACCGACATTGAGAATGTATTTGGGCTTACAAGCCTTGCAAGCATGCTGATTGAAGACGTTACAAGGACAACCGGTTATTTCTTCAGCAAGGACAAGAAGTTCCTGGACGCACTTGTATCTCATCTTGAACCTCTCTTCAACAGGATCGCGGAAGGTGTTTTCGTTTCTAATCCTATCAAGAAGGAAATCAAGGAGGACTATACGGTCCTGTTCGGTACCATAGGTACCGTGCTCAAGGAGAAGTTCCCGGAGTTCATATTCAGTGAAGATGAGATAGGTTTCCTGACTCTTCACTTCGCTTCAGCCATAACGGAATTCAAGGAGGTCCCCAAGGTTGCGACTCTTGTTGTCTGCACCAGCGGACTTGCCACATCAAGGATGCTTACAAAGAAGCTCCTGATGAAGTTTCCGCAGCTTACCATAATTGAGCAGGGCTCCATAAGGGAGCTGCACAAGATGGATCCCAAGGATTTTGACCTGATAATCTCAACAGTAGGAATCCATGATGCAGGTTTTGAGTACATACTTGTGAATCCCATGCTTTCATCAGAGGATGAGCTGAAGCTGGAAAAGGTAATAAACCAGAAGCTCCTGTCATCCACGAGGAAACGCGATGAAGGAGCCAGGGAATCAAAGCAGTCTGAACAAGGGCTCCTGAGGACGATCGAGATAGTAGGAGATGCAGGACAGGCTGTAAAGGAGATACTCGAAGGGTTCGCCATAAATGAGACGGACGGAAGTGACATTGATTACGTCCTGCAGGGCATAGAAGGCGACCTCGGTGTCCTGCTTGGGACAGAGACTGCAAATGAATCCATATCCATGCTGCTGGAGAAGGAAAACGCAACAGGCAGCGGGATTCCGGAATCAGACATCACGCTGCT
>DIXH01000099.1:65374-81263 GCA_002428605.1 Clostridiaceae bacterium UBA6085 | reverse complement strand
ATGGTAAGTGCATTAAGCGTTTCGCTGCTTGAGAAAGATATCAGGAAAACATACGAAGAAGCTGACCGAAGCAGGATACTCGCCATGGTTGAAAAGACACTTGAAGCGGCGTATTCTGATATCATAAAGAGAATATGGAGGTAGAATATGAGCGGTATATTAAGAGAAGAAGGCATCCTGTTGAATCAGGAAATTGCGACCAAGGACCAGGCCATAAGGATGGCCGGTGAACTTCTGGTAAAGAACGGCTACGTAAAGGAAGAGTACATCGAAGAAATGCTCAAGAGGGAAGAGATCAGCACAACCTACATCGGCAACGACATAGCGATCCCTCACGGAACTGAGAATGCCAAGAACGAGGTCCTGGAATCCGGCATCAGCGTAATACAGGTACCAAACGGCGTGGATTTCAACGGAGAAAAGGCGAGAGTTATATTTGGAATCGCAGGCAAGGACAATACTCACCTCGAGATACTGTCAAACATCGCAATACTCTGCTCAGACATGGAGAACGTGGAGAAGATAGTAGCTGCTAAGTCAAAGGATGAGATACTTGCACTCCTGGGAGGGATCGAATGATGAAAGCGCTTCATTTTGGTGCAGGAAACATTGGAAGAGGATTCATCGGACTTATCCTCAGGCAGAACGGCTATGAGCTCACATTCGCTGATATCAGCGACACACTCATAGATGAGATCAAGGCAAAGAAGGAATATGATGTCATCATCGCTGACCCTTCAGGAAGAGTGATCCATGTAGATGGAGTAGATGCGGTCCACAATGTCAAGGAAGCGGACAGGCTCAAGTCACTCGTTGAGGAAGCAGACCTCATAACTACAGCCGTAGGACCATCAATTGTCCCGATAGTTGCGAAGACCATCGCTGAAGGGATCAAGGAAAGACTTTCCAGACAGAATGTCAAGCCTCTTAACATCATCGCATGTGAAAATGCGATAGGAGCTACCGATACTCTGAAAGAAGCCCTTTATGGCTTCCTCAGCGAGCTTGAGATAGGAGTTGCAGAGGTTGCCATAGGATTCCCGAACTCAGCGGTTGACAGGATAGTACCTGCCCAGAACAATGCAAACCTTCTTGATGTAAAGGTGGAACCGTTCTTTGAATGGGTCATCGAAGAGAAGAAGCTTAGAGGAGCTCACCCTAAGCTAGAGGGAGTCCATTATGTGGATGACCTTATCCCTTACATAGAGAGGAAGCTCTTCACTGTAAACACCGGCCATGCCGCAACAGCATATCTTGGTGCACAGAAGGGGTTCACAACAGTATTTGATGCCATCGGAGACCCTGAAATCGAGGCTTCAGTAAGAGCGGTACTCAATGAGACATCGCAGTACATAACAGGCTATTATGGATTTGACAAGGAAGAACATGGCAGATATGTAGATACCATAATAGGAAGGTTCAAGAACCCGGACATCTCCGATGACCTGGAGAGGGTCGGGAGGTCTCCTTTAAGGAAGATATCCAAGTATGACAGGTTCGTGAATCCTGCTCTTAGACTACTTGACATGGGAATCGAGCCGAAGAGCATAGCGAAGGCCATAGCAGCCGCGCTTAAATTCAGGGCGGAGAGCGACAGGGAAAGCTTGGAGCTGAATAACTTCGTAAAGGAACACGGAGTAAGGGAGTCTCTCATCAAATACAGCTCGCTTGCCCCGGATTCGAAGCTTATCGACCTGGTAGAAGAAGCATATAACGCATAGAAAAATGCCGCAGTTCAAAAGACTGCGGCATTAAAATTTAGAACAGGTCCTTTCCGACAGCTTCAAGCAGCAGCTCATAAATATCCCTGTGTGTCTTCTTGATTGCTATTGGCTTCAGGCTCCTGTTCAGGAAAGCGTGGCTTGTGGAGCCTATGGTCCTTAGATCACCTGAAATCTTGTCTGTAATGGTATACTCCATGGTCATCCTTACTGGTGTGAGGACTGTAAGCTTCGGGGTAATATAGACTATGTCACCATACCTTACCATCGACTTGTATTCAGCTGAAGCTGAAAGAACCGGAATGATCAGCCCCTGGTCCTCCATGTCCCTGTAGGGCATGCCGAGCTTACCAAGAAGATCCACCCTTGCTTCCTCGAACCATCTTATGTAATTCGAGTGGTGTATCACTCCCATCATGTCGGTCTCATAGTACTGGGCTGCATGTTCATATCTTATAAGCTTTTCCATATATCTTTCCTCCGGGGTTTTCTTAAGTTTGCACATGGATATATTGTAGCCTAAAAGAGTTTGAAATAAAACCTGGAGCCGGGCTGTTTGAAGCTCTTCTACTCAAATCATGATGAAACGGGAGGGAATATGGTGATATAATGTTTATTATTGAGAAGATTGCCCTTAAAGGGCTTGAAAAGGCGGTATATGACATGATCAGATTCAACAATGACTACAGCGAGGGTGCTCACCCATCAGTACTTGAGAGACTAATTGATACCAATATGGTCCAGACGCCGGGGTATGGCGAGGATGAGTATTGCCTTATGGCTGCAGATATAATAAAGGACCTGTGCGGAAATGAGGACATTGATGTCCATTTCCTCGTCGGCGGTACACAGACTAACCTGACGCTGATCTCAGCTGCCTTAAGACCCCACCAGTGCGCGGTGTCAGCAGCCTCAGGACATATCAGCACCCACGAGTCAGGCGCCATAGAATCAACCGGACATAAGGTAATGGAGCTTCCTTCTTCTGATGGAAAGATCACCGCTGAGGCTGTCAGGAAGGTTCATCTTGCCCATGTCAATGACGTGACACATGAGCATATCGCCCAGCCGAAGCTTGTCTACATTTCGAACCCCACTGAGCTTGGCACTGTGTACAGCAGAAAGGAGCTTCAGGAGCTGAGCGAGGTCTGCAGAGAGTGTGGATTATATCTCTACATGGATGGTGCAAGGCTTGGTTATGGTCTCACCTGTGAAGGCAACGACCTTGACCTTAAAGTCATAACGGAGTGCTGCGATGCCTTCTATATCGGTGGAACCAAGGTTGGAGCCCTTTTCGGAGAGGCCCTTGTCATAAAGGATAAATGTATAAGGGAAGATTTCAGGTATATAATCAAGCAGAAGGGCGGACTCCTTGCTAAAGGAAGGCTTCTTGGGGTACAGTTCCTTGCACTGTTCGAGGATGGCCTCTATTTCGGAATATCTGCCCATGCCAACAGGATGGCCTCAATCATAAAGGATGCTCTTAAAGAAGCCGGCTGCGGTTTCCTCATAGATACTCCGACAAACCAGCAGTTCCCGATAATTCCTGATGAGGTGCTTGAGAAGCTTGGTGAAAATTATGCCTACTCATTCTGGCAGAAGGCGGATGAAGGCCATAGTGCCGTGAGATTCTGCACCAGCTGGGCTACCAGGGAAGAGGATGTAAGGAGCCTTGCAAATGACATCACTGAACTCATGAGAATATGGAATGCAAAGAACGCCTGAAATTTCAGGCGTTCTCTCATTCTGGTCATTGAAAAGAATTAGCAAGCGATTTTTAGATGATAAGTCTTATTGAGTCAAGCTAATCAAACCAGGCGGAACAATCACACTGCAAAGTCTAAATGAGACCAATGTTTCATAATTCAAATGTTATTCTATTGAAACTTAGAAAAATATTCCCTTAAGATTTGAAGAGATGATTTCATGTGGCGAAATATTAATGATAAAGCGAGAGAAAATCAGAAATGACACTCTCTCGCTTCATGGAATGTGTGGCAGTGCAGCTTTATAGACTGCGTATCTTGGTTATGCGTTCTCTTTCTTTATCTCCTGTCTGATCCTTTCAATCTCGTCAGCGAGACGCGGAAGGATCTCAAGGGCATCTCCAAGGATTCCGATGTTAGCTGTCTTGAAGATAGGAGCTCCGGGATCCTTATTTATGGCTATTATGAAATCTGATTTCTCCATGCCTGCTACATGCTGTACTGCTCCGGAAATTCCGCAGGCGATGTATACCTTTGGCCTTACGGTCTTTCCAGTCTGTCCTACCTGGACATCCTTCTCCATGATGCCTGCATCGACAACCGCTCTGGACGCTCCTACCTCGGCGCCGATCTTGTCAGCAACCTCCCTGAGTATCTTGAAGTTGTCTCCGATTCCTCTTCCACCTGATATTATGAGGTCTGCCTTGGCAATATCAACACCTTTATGGGGCTTTGGAATCACTTCAAGAACCTTGACAGAGTCTTTAATTCCTGAAATCTCGACTTCCTTCTTTTCAACAGTGAATTCTCTTGTTGCATCGGACTTGAGGGGCTCCATGACTCCAGGTCTTATTGATGTCATCTGAGGCCTTGTGTTTTCGCAAACTATGGTTCCGAACAGGTTTCCTCCAAAAGCTGGTCTTGTGACATAAAGGAGGGAGCTGTTCTCGTTCTCCGGGTCGAATTCAAGCTTCGTGGCATCTGCTGTAAGCCCTGTGTCGCATCTTGCAGCAAGCCTCGGTGCAAGGTCCCTTCCGAGCACTGTTGCCGGGATGAGAAGGATGTCTGGCTTTACTTCGTCAATCATCCTTGACAGGAGAGTTGTGTATATTTCAGTGCTGTAGTGGTTTATCCCTTCATTCCTGAGGTTTATCACCTTCCATGCTCCATGGTGGCCTGCCTGTTCAAGGGTCTCATCCGAAACATTGCCTATTATTGCTCCGACTACCTTGTAGCCCAGGTTTGGCCTGCCGGATACCAGCTTGTTTGCCTCTCCGAGGAGTTCAAGGGAAGCATCATGTATCTTGCCGTCCCTTATCTCGCAAAAGACGTATATGTCCCTGTATTCCTTAATATTCATCATATCGTCTCCTTACTTCAGTATGTACTGCTTCTCAAAGAGGAGCTCGGCGATCTTCTTCGCTGAATCTTCAGCGTTCAGTGTGAACATCTGTGATGTGGTCCCGACTTCCTTGGTGAAGGTCTTCCTGACCTTTGTCGGTGATCCCTTCAGTCCTATTATCGCAGGGTCAATTTCAACGTCGTTGAAGGTGATCCTCCTGATCTCCTTCTTGAAGCAGTCGGAGATCCCCCTGACTCTCATGTATCTTGGCTTTGCTATGGTGCTGAGTGTGGTTATCAGTATTGGAAGCTTTGCTTCAAGGATCTCGTAGGTGTCCTCAAGGGACTTTTTGACAGTTATGTGTCCATCTTTAACATCTATGATATCTTCAACATAGGTTATTTGAGGGATCCCCAGCTTTTCAGCGGTCTGCGGTCCCACCTGGGCGGTGTCTCCGTCGATTGCCTGTCGTCCTGCGATGATCAGGTCATAGCTCATGTTCCTGAGTACTGCTGTAAGTGTGTTGGATGTTGCCCACGTATCAGCTCCTCCGAACTTTGCGTCGGTTATGAGGACAGCTTCATCCGCTCCCATTGCATAAAGCTCCCTTAGCATGGATTCAGCCTGCGGAGGCCCCATGGTGACTGCTGTGACTTTTGCACCCATCCTGTCCTTGAGCCTTAATGCGGCCTCAAAGCCTGCAAGGTCGTCCGGATTTGTTATCGTCGGCACGCCTGCCCTTATGAGTGTTCCTGTCTCCTTGTCTACCTTCATCTCTGTGGTATCCGGTACCTGCTTTAGCAAAACAATTATATTCATATTATCCACCCGTCCTATTTCAGAATGAAGGCAGAGACGACCATTCTCTGGACTTCGGAAGTGCCTTCGTAGATCTCAGTAATCTTTGCGTCCCTGTACATACGCTCAACCGGGTACTCCCTTGTATATCCGTATCCGCCGAGGAGCTGTATTGCCTTGTTGGTAACCCTTGAGGCTGTCTCTGATGCATAGAGCTTTGCCATCGCAGCTTCCTTTGAATAAGGGAGCCCTGCATCCTTCATGAACGCTGCCCTATATGTAAGAAGCCTTGCTGCATCGGTTTCGGTCTGCATGTCTGCAAGTGCGAACTGCGTGTTCTGGAATGCAGATATGGGCTTGCCGAACTGTTTCCTCTGCTTCACGTATTCTACCGCTTCGTCGATTGCGCCCTGGGCTATACCAAGAGCCTGTGCAGCTATTCCTATCCTTCCTCCGTCGAGGGTCTGCATGGCTATCTTGAAGCCCATGCCCTCCTTTCCGAGAAGATTCTCTGAAGGGACCCTGACATCCTTGAATATCAGCTCTGTTGTTGAGCTTCCCCTTATTCCAAGCTTAAGCTCCTTCTTTCCTATGCTGAAGCCCGGCATGTCCTTCTCGACTATGAATGCGGAAATGCCCTTGGTGCCCTTTGTCTTGTCAGTCATTGCAAAGACAATGTATATGTCAGCATAACCGCCGTTGGTGATGAATATCTTGGAACCGTTCAGGATGTAGTGGTCGCCGTCAAGGACAGCCTTTGATTCCTGCATTGCTGAGTCCGAGCCGGCATTGGGCTCAGTCAGTCCGAAGGCTCCGAGCTTTTCTCCTGTTAGAAGAGGCCTCAGGTACTTCTCCTTCTGAGAGGGTGTTCCAAAGCTTGCAATAGGGCTTGCGCCAAGTGAGGTATGGGCTGAGAGTATGACTCCTGTGGTTCCGCAGACCCTGGACATCTCTTCTACAGCAATTGCATACGAAAGGTTGTCCCCGTCGCATCCTCCGTATTCTGAGGAGAATGGTATTCCAAGCATTCCTATCTCTGCCATCTTTTCGACGGTTTCGACAGGGAACCTCTCTTCCTCGTCAACCTCAGTTGCAATGGGCTTCACTTCATTGACCGCGAAGTCCCTGAACAGCTTCTGCATCATCTTTTGCTTTTCATTCAGTAAAAAATCCATTTTATCTCTCCTATCTTGGCGGCATCAGAGTCGCGCAGCCCTTTACCACGACATCGCCATCCTGATTGTATGCGACTGTCTCGAAAGTGACCTTGTTCTTCTCTGTGTTGATTTCAGTAGCTGTGACGACGGCCTTGATCGTGTCGTGGAATCTTACCGGCTTCAGGAATTTGAGGTCCTGGGCAAGGTATATCGTCCCCGGTCCTGGAAGGAAGGTTCCGAACACTGTCGAGAAATAGGAGGCGGTAAGCATGCCATGCACTATCCTGCCTTTGAATATGGTCTCCTTGGCATACAATTCATTGAAATGAGCCGGATTCAGGTCTCCGGATATTCCTCCGAACATAGCCACGTCTGCTTCTGTTACTGTCCTCTGATAAGAGGCTGTGTCACCGACCTTGATTTCGTTCACTGTCAAACCTTTCATTTTTTCCCTCCACAATTTGATAAGACGCTTCACTAAACATGAAGGTTCTTTCATATTGAGTTCATTATATCCAGAGTCATTCAGTATTGCAATAGAAAATTGTTAAATATTTATTTATTTAAAAAAGAGCAGTTTATCGCTGAAAAATTCATAAAGTACCAGCAATTTCATATGGAATCTCGCTTTCCGGAATGGTGATCAGAGAATATGAAAATAGATAAAAAGACATAAATGCAGCAATATCGCCAAAATATTACTGAAAAGGCAATATTGGTGAATTTTTGCAATCAAAAAATCAAGTAATCACAAAAACATGAGGGTATTATCATGTTTTTGGCAGATTGGACTGATTTCATGTTTCTCGAACAAAAATTGCAAATTATAAAATGAGTAGCAGATACGGCTTGTGTCATAAAAGCTTTACATTGTTAAAAAATTGACCAATTTGTAATGGAACAACATTTTTCATTCGATAGGACACCAATAAAATGGTAGACTATAGCAAAGAGGTAAAATTTTTACAGCGCTGAAGTTCTGGAGGTGACTTGATGAAGGAAAATGTGGGAATAGCAGGTACCGGGATATATGTTCCTAAGGGATTCATGACAGCTAAGGAGATAGCTGAAGCTACTAAGGGCAAATGGACCGAGGCTGCTGTCATTGAGAAGCTTGGAATCAGAAGGAAATACGTTCCCGGCGACAGACCTCTGGACGGCACACAGGAAATGGGAGCGCTTGCTGCCCTTGATTGCCTTAAGAATACCGGAACTGACCCAATGGATATAGATATCATAATTTCGATCGGTGAAGAATGGAAGGAGTATCCGCTGACGACAACCGCCCTCTACATACAGGAAAGGATAGGGGCGTGGAATGCCTGGGGAGTGGATATCCAGAACAGGTGCTGCACCGCAGTGACTGCAATGAAGATCGCATGCGACATGCTGGTTGCAGATGAGGAAGCAAGGACGGTGCTCATTGCGGGAGGTTACAGGAACGGAGACTTCATTGACTACACTGACAACGATGTTTCGATGATGTTCGACCTGTCAGCGGGAGGAGGCGCAATACTTCTCAAAAAGGGCCTTGGCAGGAACCTGATACTCGGATCCCACATCATATCGGACGGAAGTCTTTCAAGGAGTGTGGGAGTTGAAATAGGGGGAACTGAAAAGCCGGCTACAAAGGAAAATATCGAGGAATCAAGGAAAAGCCTCAGGGTGCTTGAACCCGCAAGGATGAAGTCAAGGCTCAAAGACGTTTCGATGAGGAACTGGCTCAAGTGCATCGATGAGGCGCTGAGGAAGGCTTCACTTGAAAGAGTTGACATAGGGTACCTTGCCATACTACATATCAAACGGTCAGAGCACCTGAATCTCCTCAGGGAGCTTGGCATGGGGGAAGACCAGACCACTTACCTTGAGGATTACGGGCATATGGGGCAGATCGACCAGATCCTGTCGCTTCACCTGGCGCTTGAGTCAGGCAGGGTAAGTGATGGTACTGTAGTTTCAATGGTCGCTGCCGGAATAGGATATGCCTGGGCCGCCAACATAATTTGCTGGGGAAAGGATAAGCCGGCTGAGTGATTCAGAGTCGGAGGAATGGAAAAACTTTGACAGGGCACCGATGCATCAATAGAATGAATGTATGGACGACTTGGACCTGACATAATTCTGGAAATCTTGAATATGGAATGAGGTATGGCTTTGAGTGATGTTATAAAGAAACCGAAGACAAAACGTGGTCAGGCAACTATGGACAGGATACTTGAATCCGCAGAGAATCTTTTTTATGAAAAGGGGTATCACAGCACATCTATCACTGACATTACAAGCGAAGCCGATGTTGCGCTTGGGACCTTCTACATATACTTCAAGGACAAGTTCAGCCTTTACAGGTATCTCCTTCTCGGGTACAACCACGACATCAGGAAGGCCATAGCCTCAAACATTGTCGAGGGCGATTCAAGGATGGAGATGGAACGCAAGGGACTTAAGTCCTATCTTGAATTTGTACGGGCGAACAAGCATGCCTACAATATTATCTGGGAATCCCTCTATATCGATAAGGGACTGTTCATGGATTACTATGAGGAGTTCGGAAGAAGGTATGGAAAGGGGCTTGATGAGGCCAAGGAAAATGGTGAAGCGAGAGACCTTGACACTTCTGTAATGTCATACGTGCTGATGGGTGTATCCACATTCCTGGGTCTGAAATATGTCATGTTCCAGGATGAGGAGGAAGTTGATCTGGATTCAGTTGTCGAACAGGTAATGTCGATCCTCGAGAACGGTCTTTTCATTAGAAAGAAATAACAGGTTGGTAATTGAGTTTTTATTGAGCGCTTCCATTGGGAGTGCTTTTTTATAAGTTTTTTGGAAATATTTTCCTTAAAGTGATGAATTTTTGGACAAAAATTGTTAACATCTGTCTATAAGCCTTTTTTTGATATCCATTTGAGGTATAATCAAGGTGAATTTATCGTAAAAACAGGAGGAATGGAATATGCAGGCAGATATCGGCATTCTTGGCTTCAGGGTAATGGGAGAGAATCTCGCAAGGAACATGGAGTCAAAGGGTTACAGGGTTGCCATATACAACAGGACATCAAGTGTAATATCTGATTTCATGGAGGGCCTCGGTAAGGGCAGGAATTTTATTCCTGCAATGTCAATCGAAGACTTCGTGAACTCCCTTTCGAAACCAAGGAAGATCATGCTGATGATAAAGGCTGGTTCTACAGTGGATTCAACAATAGAGCAGCTCATACCTTTCGTGGATGAGGGAGACATCATAATCGACGGAGGAAACTCAAATTTCGAGGACTCTGAGAGAAGGTACAAGTACCTTTATGACAAGGGGATCTACTTCGTCGGTTCAGGTGTTTCGGGTGGAGAGCTGGGAGCTCTTTACGGACCTTCACTTATGCCTGGAGGCGCAAAGGAAGCCTGGGAAAGCATAAAGGATATCTTCAGGGCTGTATCAGCCAAGGCGGGAGAGAATGATGAGCCCTGTACCGCCTGGATAGGATTTGGCGGAGCAGGACATTATGTGAAGACGATACACAACGGCATCGAATACGGAGACATGCAGCTGATCACCGAGGTCTATGCGATAATGAGGGATGTCCTGAAGCTCACATACGATGAGATGGGGGACATATTCGAGAAGTGGAATGATGGGGTGCTGAAGAGCTACCTTGTTGAAATAACCAGGGATATCCTTAGGACCAGGGACTTAGACGGTGAGCCGCTTGTCGAGAAGATCCTCGATACTGCGATGCAGAAGGGTACCGGAAAGTGGGCCGTCATTTCCGCACTGGACGAAGGGGAGCCGCTTTCTCTTATAACTGAAGCTGTATACGCAAGGGTGCTCTCTTCGATGAAGGACCAGAGGGTAGTGGCAGCAAAGATGGTTCCGGCAATTCTGAAGTCATTTGAAGGTGACAAGGCAGAAATCATTGAGAATCTTGGAAAGGCACTGTATGCTGCCAAGCTGATATCCTATGCACAGGGCTTCTCGCTTCTTGCAAGCGCTTCTGAATCCAGAAAGTGGGACCTGAACCTTGGAGAGATCGCTACGATCTGGAGAGGCGGCTGCATAATCAGGTCGGCATTCCTTGACGACATAAGGAAGGCATACGACAAGGATCCGGAGCTTTCAAACCTCATGATGGATAGCTTCTTCAACGAGACGTTGAATGATGCTTCCAAAGGACTAAGGGAAGCTGTCATCCTTGGAGTTAAGAACGGGATCTCTCTTCCTGCGATGAGCTCTGCGCTCTCATATTATGACGGCTACCATACTGACAGGCTGCCGGCCAACCTTCTTCAGGCGCAGAGGGACTATTTCGGAGCGCACATGTTCGAGAGGCTTGACAGAAACAGGGGAGAATTCTTCCACTATGACTGGTCAGGAGAAGGCGGAGACACACACGCCAGCGTATATTCGGTATAGGCAAATAGTGATGGGGATGTCGCCTTATGAGCGGCATCCTTCTTTTTATCCCTTAAAATGGTAGAATATAGGTATCCTTCAAAAACGGGGCTGATAAAGTGGAGCTTTTCCAATATGTCAAAGAAAATCTTATCAAGAAGAGAAAGAAAGAGCTGCTCGACCTTTGCGGGGAGCTCGGGGCAGCATCCAAAACACGATGGACCAAGGAAGTTCTGGCGGATTCATTGTCTGCTGTACTGTCAGACCGGGACGAGCTTGCATACATACTGCCAAGGAGTGCATTCCTTTCCTTGTCTGGGAGAACGGAACAAGATACTGGCACTCCAGGTATCCTCGACCATTTCGGGCTTGAGGGAAAGGTTTGGAATGTCTTTCCCGAGCTTTCAAAAAAGTCCGCACTTAAGCTTGTGAAAAGGCTCGATATCATCGAGGAGCTTATTAAAGGCCAGGTGATGGTGTGCGGTCTAATACCGGTTAGTGAAATCGCAGACCTTGTCAGCTATTCGCTCAGGCATGCCCATGGTAAGGAGTGGAGGAATCTCTATTCTGATGATGAGAGGCTTAAGGCAGAGACGAAGCGGCTGCTTGAGAGAAGGTATGGCCTTGTCCGGGTTGACCTGAAGGAAAAGGGCAATGCGATCTGCAGTGATGATGTGGCGGAGCCGGCAAAGGTTGCTTATGCCCAGGAGATATCAAGGGTTGAGGAATACAAGAAGCTGACAGCTGATGAACTGCTGGATCCAAAGCTGCGGATGGATATCGCTGAGCTTGATAAGCTTCAGGATATCCTTATGCTGCTAGGCACCTACGCCAGCGAGGCTCAGATAGCGCTGATGAAGGAAGAGCTCCATCTTGCCCATGAAAAGATCGCATCAGGAAACAGCGAGCTTGACATCGTGAGAGGTCTGGCAGAGCTTGTTCCATTCCCGGGTTCTGATGAGCTTGTCGCCTTCATAGGTGCGACCACCATCTGGTGCGGGTCTATCAGGAGATGGGAGCTAAAGGGCCACACGAGGGATGAAATTGAAGAAAACAGCATTTGATCGGGCGGCACAAGTCGCCTGATTCTATTTGAGGGGGGATTGCAATACAGTAAATACATGACAGGCGTTTCATTATTTGAAACGTTCATTTCATATGAAACGTATATTTCAATTTGAAATGATATTTGCAAACTTGTGAAATGGAAGTTAACCTTTGAAATCCTGACGTTTTAGATTGGGTAAAATCAAAAACGATTTTGTCCAGCATTTAACAGGGTTTTTACGTTTTCGTAAAAAAGTTTTAACTTGAAAACGGTTTTGGCATGGCTCTTGCTATATTATGTTGTGCGTAAACGATGCAACACGTCGAAGTAATCGATTGACAGGATCTGACGATTGTCAAAAGAATAACCGGATGTGTAGTAGTAAAGGGGGATAAAAATGAAATTCAAAAAGTATAATGATCTGATAGTCGGGATTTCAATGCTTGCATTTGGACTGTTCTATCTCATTATGACAACCCAGATCCAGAGGAAGGGCAAGCTCATCGATGCTACGTTCTTCCCATACATCCTGAGCACGATCATGCTGATCGTTGGTTCCCTTCAGACAATTAAGGGAGTGCTCGCTTCAAAGAAATATGATGTATCATCATATGTTGAACCAAAGTCGAACGAGAAGGGTGACATGAAGACCGTACTTATTACAGTAGGACTTATCATTGCTTATGTGGCACTTCTGAAGCCGCTCGGATTCGTACTTTCATCATCGCTCTACCTGTTCATGCAGATTACTGTGATGGTTCCGAATAGAATAAAGAAGAACTATGCTCTTTACGCCTTAATTGCAGTAGTGACTTCAGCGCTGATTTATGTTTCTTTCAGGTTCGGACTCGACCTGATGCTTCCAGCTGGATTGCTGGGTTAGGAGGGTAAGTAAATGGCATTATTCATTCAAGGACTCGTTACAATTATGAACCCGCTGACCTTCATCCTGATGATTTTGGGAACGGCAGTAGGAATTCTCTTCGGCGCTCTTCCGGGACTTACAGCAACTATGGCGGTTGCGCTGTTCCTTCCAGTCACATATGGAATGACCCCTGCAATGGGACTTGCAATACTTATATCCTTATGGATAGGAGCCACATCAGGCGGACTTATCTCTGCGATACTCCTTAAGATCCCTGGAACACCGTCATCAGTTGCCACATGCTTCGACGGGCATCCGATGCAGGAAAAGGGTGAAGGTGCCAAAGCACTTGGAGTCGGAATAGTGTTCTCCACAATGGGAACCATGCTGAGCCTTGTGGCACTCGTATTCATAGCCCCGCCTCTTGCGAAGGTCGCACTCAGGTTCGGACCTGTTGAATACTTCGCAATTGCGATATTCTCACTCATGCTTATAGTTTCCCTTTCAACTGACTCAATGCTTAAGGGAATCTTCTCAGGACTTGTAGGCTTCGTGTTCGCGACAGTCGGAATAGCTCCGGTTGATGCAGTTGTAAGATACACATTCGGATCGGTTGAACTGACATCAGGTTTCAACACACTTTCAGTCCTTATCGGACTCTTCGCTATTTCGGAGGTCATAAAGACTGCTGAAAGCTCGAAGCAGGAAGGCAAGGCGACCATAGCACAGGTCACAAAGATCAAGGGCTTCGGTTTCTCAATGAAGGAATTCATGGGACAGAAGTGGAACTTCCTCATCTCGGCACTTATAGGAATAGGCATAGGAATACTTCCTGGAATCGGTGGAGGAACATCGAATATCGTTGCCTACATGGTAGCCAAGAAGACCTCCAAGTACCCGGAAAAGTTCGGAACCGGAATAATAGACGGAATAGTCGCTCCGGAAACAGCGAACAACGCATCAATAGGTGGAGCTCTTATACCGCTTATGACACTGGGAATACCTGGTGATGCTGTTACAGCACTTCTCCTTGGTGGATTCATGATCCATGGAATCGCACCGGGACCAATGCTCTTCGTTAACTACGGACCGCTTGTTTACACAGTTTTCGCAGCAGTCTTCGTAGGAACCATAATGATGATAATCCTCGAGTTTGCAGGTATCAGGATATTCGTAAAGCTGCTCGCAATACCTAACTATATACTCATACCGATAGTGTTCGTTCTCTGCGTCGTCGGTGCATTCGGACTTCAGTCCAGAGTCTTCGATGTATGGTCGATACTCCTGTTCGGAGCTGTAGGCTACTACTTCGTTAAGTTCAAGATTCCTCAGGCACCGTTCATAATCGGATTCGTACTGGGGCCAATGGCTGAGACGAACTTCAGGAGAGGCCTGATGATGACTGACAACAGCTTCCTGGGATTCTTCGAAAGCCCTATAGCTGCTGCTTTCATGATCCTTACCGTAGCGGTAATGGTATGGACTATAATTGGCGAAGTCAAGAAAAAGCAGTCTGTGCTTAAGCAGGGCCTGTAGGATTCGAAAGAAAAAAAGTACAAGAGGTGGATGAATGAACATCAAAGGTACTCCAGTAGTAACTGAAATGATGGTGGTCCCGGTTGCGGGATTCGACAGCATGACAATGACATTAAGCGGTGCACATGCCCCTATGTTCACAAGGAACATCGTGATCATGAAGGACAGCGCAGGAAATACCGGCCTTGGAGAAGTCCATGGCGGAGACGATATAACCAAGGCCCTTGAAAGCTACAGGCCGCTTATCATAGGCAAGCAGATAGGGGATTACAGGAACATAGTACAGGCGGTAAAACGCGGAGGATACCTTGCCGGAGGAAACGACGGCGAAGGGCTCCAGGGACTTGACCTCAAGAACCTGAAGTTCGTAGTGAGGGCTGAGACAGCAATAGAGTCTGCACTCCTTGACCTTCTCGGAAAGTTCATGGGACTTCCCGTGTGCTCGCTCCTCGGAGACGGAAGACAGAGGGAGGACATAACGATACTCGGGTATCTCTTCTACGTATCCGACAGGACCAAGGTGAATCTTCCATACATCGATGAATCATCAAGCAGCGACCCGTGGTTCAGGATAAGAAGGAATGTGGCTCTTACTCCAGAAGCGATCGTGGAGCAGGCATATGCGACAAAGGAAAGGTACGGCTTCAAGGACTTCAAGCTTAAGGCCGGCGTCCTTGACGGCGAAGAGGAAATGAAGGCGATAAGGGCTCTTAAGAAGGAGTTCCCCGATGCCAGGATTAACATAGACCCCAACGGAGCATGGTCTCTTGATGAGGCTATCAAGCTCACAAAGGATATGCACGGGATACTGACCTATGTGGAGGATCCGTGCGGACCTGAGAAGGGCTTCTCCAGCAGGGAGATAATGTCTGAGTACAAGATGGCGACCGGTCATAAGGTTGCTACAAACATGATTGCGACGGACTGGAGACAGCTTCACCACTCTGTAATCAGCAAAGCTGTTGACATAGTCCTTGCAGACCCGCATTTCTGGACAATGAGCGGCTCGATTAGGGCCGGACAGGTCCTTAATGACTGGGGAATGACCTGGGGAAGTCACTCCAACAACCATTTCGACATTTCCCTTGCGATATTCGCTCAGACTGCAGCTGCGGCGCCCGGAGACATTACAGCCATGGACACGCACTGGATATGGCAGGACGGACAGGAGCTTTGCTCCGAGTCCATAGCAATAAAGGACGGAAAGATCAGGGTCACCGACAAGCCGGGACTCGGAATCGAAATAGACATGGACAGGGTCATGAAGGCCAATGAGCTTTACAACAAAATGGATTCCCATGACAGGGATGACGCCATGGCCATGCAGCACCT
>DIXH01000099.1:0-65369 GCA_002428605.1 Clostridiaceae bacterium UBA6085 | reverse complement strand
GGTTCCAATTACAAAGGGATATATATTACAAAAAAGGGAGAGAAAAGAATGAAATTCAAAGCGATTTCCATCATTTCAGCAATGGTCCTTACAGCCGGCGTACTTGCAGGCTGCGGAGCTACTACTCCGACAACACCTACTACAGCGCCTTCAGGAACTTCAGCACCGACTGAGACTGCATGGCCTACAAAGACAGTTGAGGTTCTTGTAACTGCTTCAGCAGGCGGAGACACAGACTTCAACGCAAGGACATTTGCTAAGTACTTCGAAGAGATCACCGGCCAGACTATGATCATAACCAACATGGGCGGCGGCGGCGGTTCAGTTGCAACTTCACAGGTCAAGAATTCCGCAACAGACGGAAACACGATCCTCTTCACACATACTGGACCTATGATAGTAAACGAAGTCGCAGGACTTGTTGACTATGGCTATGATGCATTTGATGTAGCTGCAATACCTGCAGTTGACAAGGGAGTAATACTTGTTGCAAGCAAGCAGTCCGGACTTACAGATGCATCTGACCTTGTAGCAAAGGCAAAGGCTACACCTGGCGAGATAGTATTCGGAACAGAGCTTGGAGGATATTCACACCTTCAGGGACTCATGCTCATGGATCAGGCTGGCATAGACATGAAGGTAGTAGACGTAGGTTCAGCAGCTGAAAAGGTAACTAACCTTCTTGGCGGAAGAATAGACGTAGCAGCGATCTCCTACGGAACCATCCAGGATTACCTTAAGACTGGCGACATGGTTGCACTCGGACAGTTCTCAGCAGAGAGAAATGAATACCTTGGCGACATAAAGACTCTTAATGAGCAGGGACTTGAATTCGCGATGGATAAGCCTTACATCATAGCATTCCCTAAGGGAACTGATGCCAAGATCATCGAAAAGATGAGCAGCATTGCAAAGCAGATATCAACTGACCCTGACTATGCTAAGGACCTCGAGACTGGCTTCAAGCAGCCTGTAACAGTATATGAGACTGCTGATGCAATACAGATCATAAAGGAAACAAGAGACGAGTTCTTCAAGTTCCAGGACCTTCTTAAGAAGTAACAAAATGCAATAAGCAGCATAGGGTTGGGGAAATAGCGATATTTCCCCAATCTCATAAGTAAAGGATATCAAGGGGATTTAATTGATATGAATGAGTTGTATATTAAAGTCAATGACAGGGACAATGTGGCGATCATAGTAAAGGAAGGCGGAGCCAGGGAAGGGAATACCTTCGAGGGTGGTCTCGTTGCTATGGAAGCTATACCGCAGGCCCACAAGATAGCTCTTTCTGACATACCCGCAGGCTCTGAAGTTCTGAGGTACGGAGAGGTCATAGGACATGCAAGGGAAGACATCAAAAAAGGCTGCTGGGTCAACGAACGCAATGTGAAGATCAGGGAAGCTGTTCCGGTTGAGAGCCTTAATAGTTCTTTTGACCACAAGTGGACTGCACCCGAGGTCGGTGAAAGGACCTTCATGGGCTACAGGAATGCTGACGGCACCTTCGGAACCAGGAACATCCTGGCAATAACCACAACAGTGCAATGCGTAGAAGGCGTGGTGAATGTTGCTGTCGACAGGATAAGGAGGGAGCTTCTCCCGAAGTATCCTAACGTAGATGATGTTGCTGCACTCAACCATGCGTATGGCTGCGGCGTGGCAATAAGCGCTAGGAATGCAGAAATCCCGATCAGGACCATACTCAACATGTCAAAGAACCCGAATTTCGGCGGAGAGCTGCTGACCGTATCCCTTGGATGCGAGAAGCTTACACCGCAGAAGCTGTTCACAGAGATAGACGACAGGAACCTTGTGGTACTTCAGGACTGCAAGGGCTTCCAGGAAATAATGGATGAGATCATGGACAAGGCAGAAGAGAAGCTCGAAAGGCTTAACAGAAGGCAGAGGGAAGAATGTCCGGTTTCAGGTCTTGTAGTAGGGCTGCAGTGCGGGGGGAGCGATGCTTTTTCCGGTGTGACTGCAAATCCTGCCATAGGATATGCTGCCGACATGCTGGTAGCTGCCGGAGCCAAGGTCATGTTCTCGGAGGTATCCGAGGTAAGGGATGGTGTCCATCTCCTTGCACCGAGGACAGTATCACCTGAGGTACTTGAAAAGCTCAAGAGGGAGATGTCATGGTATGACGACTACCTTGCAGGCGGTGAAGTGGACAGGGATGCAAACCCGACGCCCGGCAACAAGCAGGGCGGGCTTGCAAACATAATAGAAAAATCACTGGGTTCAGTGGTAAAATCCGGCACAAGCCCCATAGTGGATGTCCTTTCGCCTGGCGAAAGGATAAGGAAGAGCGGACTGACATTCGCTGCAACACCCGCGTCAGACTTTGTCTGCGGAACGCAGCAGTTCTCATCGGGGATGACACTTCAGGTGTTCTCTACAGGAAGAGGGACTACATACAACCTGAGAGTCGCACCTGTAATCAAGGTATCCTCGAACACGGCACTGAAGAACAAATGGTTCGACCTCATTGACATCAATGCAGGCGACATAGCATCCGGTGAAAAGACACTGGAGGAGAAGGGCAGAGAGATCTTCGAATTCATAATCGATGTGGCAGGAGGCAGGAAGAAGACCTTCAGCGATACGTATGGCCTATACAATGCGCTGACAGTGTTCAACCCAGCACCGATCACATAGAGGTACAGCTTCGGGATAATCTGGAACATTCGATCATACAAAGGAAAGGTGAAATTAAATGAAGATAGGATTTATAGGACTTGGAATAATGGGAAAGCCGATGAGCAAGAATCTGCTCAAGGCTGGATATGAGCTTATAGTGAATGACAGGAACACTGTTGCCGTTGCTGAACTTGTGGCGCTTGGTGCTGAAAAGGCTGATACAGCAAAGGAAGTTGCTGAAAAGACAGACATCATCGTGACGATGCTTCCTAATTCCCCTCACGTAAAGACAGTATGCCTTGGTGAAAACGGAATATCCAGCGGAGCAAAGGCTGGCACCATAGTCATCGACATGAGCTCGATAGCTCCACTGGCAAGCAGGGAAGTAAGCGCGGAGCTTGCCAAGTTCGGCATAGACCTTCTTGATGCACCTGTAAGCGGCGGAGAGCCTAAGGCAATCGACGGAACTCTGTCAGTAATGGTCGGCGGAAACAAGGAAACCTTCGACAAGTGCTACGACATAATGAAGACCATGGCAGGATCAGTTGTATATGTTGGAGAGATCGGTGCAGGAAACATCACCAAGCTTGCGAACCAGATAATCGTCGCCCTTAACATAGCGGCGATGAGCGAGGCTCTTGTGCTTGCAAAGAAGGCAGGAGTAGATCCTGAGCTTGTATACAAGGCTATAAGGGGCGGACTTGCAGGAAGCACAGTGCTTGATGCGAAGGCTCCAATGGTTCTTGACAGAAGATTCGACCCTGGCTTCAGGATCGAGCTCCACATAAAGGACCTTCAGAATGCACTCGACACATCGCATGAGCTTGCAGCTTCACTTCCGCTTACCTCCCAGGTAATGGAGATGATGCTGGGTCTTAAGGCTGACGGACATGAGAAAGAGGACCACTCTGCACTCGTCAAGTACTACGAGAAGCTCAACAATCTCGAAGTAACAAGAAACTAGTCGGGGGTAGCGAAATGACACCAAAAGTAATTGAGATGAAGGTAATTCCGGTAGCAGGCTATGACAGCATGCTGCTTAACCTCTCAGGTGCACACGGACCGTATTTCACAAGGAACCTTGTGATCCTAAGGGATGACACAGGAAACGAGGGAGTCGGAGAAGTGCCGGGCGGTGAAAAGATCAGGCAGACACTTGAGGATTCAAGGGAGCTTGTCGTAGGACAGTCCCTTGGAAACTACAAGAACGTCATGAATGAGATATTCAACAAGTTCAGGGACAGGGACAAGGAAGGCAGAGGCCTTCAGACCTTCGACCTGAGGACTACAGTGCATGTGGTCACAGCAGTTGAGTCAGCTCTCCTCGACCTTCTGGGAAAGTACCTGGAGGTACCGGTAGCGGCGCTTCTCGGCGACGGACAGCAGAGGGAGAAGGTAAAGGCTCTCGGCTACCTGTTCTACATAGCAGACCCGAAGAAGACAGACCTTGGCTACCTCATTGAGGATGAGTTCAAGGACGACTGGGAAGCTGTAAGAAGATTCGAGGCGATGACACCGGAAGCCATAGTAAGGCTTGCAGAGGCAGCGCAGGAAAGATACGGGTTCCAGGACTTCAAGCTTAAGGGCGGAGTACTTGAGGGAAAAGAGGAGATCAAAGCCATAAAGGCTCTCCATGAGAGATTCCCTGAAGCAAGGATAACCCTTGACCCCAATGGAGCATGGTCACTTGAGGAAGCGGTATCCCTCTGCAAGGACATGCACGGGATAATGGCGTACGCTGAGGACCCATGCGGAGCCGAAGCAGGCTTCTCAGGAAGGGAAGTCATGGCAGAGTTCAGGAAGAGGACAGGGCTCCCAACTGCTACAAACATGATCGCGACAGACTGGAGACAGATGTCACATGCGGTAGCTCTCCACAGTGTTGACATTCCTCTTGCAGACCCTCATTTCTGGACCATGTCCGGATCAGTAAGGGTGGCACAGATGTGCAATGAGTTCGGACTGACCTGGGGCTCCCACTCCAACAACCATTTCGATGTATCACTTGCCATGTTCTGCCACGCTGCAGCAGCGGCACCGGGAAACATCACTGCAATAGACACACACTGGATATGGCAGGACGGACAGGACCTTACCAAGAACGCAATGAAGATAGTCGATGGCGAGGTAACCATTGCAAAGGACATGAAGGGTCTTGGAATTGAGCTCGACATGGAAAAGGTAATGAAAGCCCATGAGCTTTATCTCGAGAAGGGACTCGGAGCAAGGGATGACTCCATGGCCATGCAATACCTCATAAAGGACTGGAAGTTCGACAACAAGAAGCCTTGTCTGGTCAGGTAGGAACTAAAAGATATCAACAGGGCTTATGCCCTGGTAATTAAGGATGGAATGAAAATGGATTTTAAACCGTATGGCGTCATACCTCCTCTGGTGACCCCCCTGACCAAAGAGGGCAAGCTGGACGAGAGGGCATTGAGGCTGATGATCAATCATCTGATCGCAAACGGACTGCACGGAGTATTCCCTGCAGGAACCACAGGCGAGTTCTATGGATTGACAGACGATGAATACAGGGAGCTTCTCATGATAACAGTTGACGAGGTAAAGGGCAGGGTTCCTGTCTATGCCGGAGTCAACCACATAACAACAAGAGGAGCGGTAAGGCTGACAGAAATTGCAGAGGAATGCAAGGTCGATGCGCTCTCCATACTTACCCCGATGTTCATAACCCCGACACAGGAAGACCTGATCAGGCATTATGAGACGATTGCGAAGAGCACAGCCCTTCCTATACTTATATACAACAACAAGCCTAAGACAGGTGTGGACGTGTTCCCACCGACTGTTGCAAAGCTTGCTGATGTCAAGAACATCATCGGAGTCAAGGATTCGACAGGCGATATGACTAACACCGAGGAGTACCTGAGGCTTACAAAAGGCAAGGATTTCCACGTAATGATGGGCAGGGATACACTGATATATGCAGCCCTCTGCTATGGAGCAGCAGGTGCCATAGCATCATGCTCAAACGTGGCACCTAGGATTGCTGCGGACATTTACGACAAGTATATGGCAGGCGACAGGGAAGGTGCACTCGAAGCACAGTTCAAGCTTGCTCCATTAAGGATAGCCTTCAACCTTGGAACATTCCCGGCTGTGATCAAGGAAGGCCTTGCGATGCAGGGAATAGATGTAGGATGCAGCTACGAACCTGTGGGACCGCTCAAGGAACATGAAAGAGAAAGCCTCAGGAAGATCCTGAAGGAAATGGAGCTCATCTGAAGCTAGTCTTTGACATAAGCATTTTGGAACTCTATTATAGTAATAAAAGAGGGAGGTGAGGATTTGGCAAAGATAGCATTCATGGCACCGAGGGAAGAGATGATCGGTCTCGCGGAAAGCATCACGAAGAATATGGATGCCGAAGTCCTCATGCAGCTCTCGACTTCCGAGAAAATAGTTGAAATGACAAAAGAAGCCATGGTCAATGGCTATGACGTGGTCATAGCCAGAGGTACCCAGGCTTCGATAATAAAGGACTCAGGGCTGGGGATTCCTTTGGTTGAGATAAGGATAACCGGTCAGGAGATCGCAATGCTCATGCATGAGGCTAAGAAGCTTCTGAATATGGAGAGGCCGAAGCTTGCCTTCATAGGCTTCGAGAACATGTATACTGATATCATGATTTTCGGAGAAATTGTTGGCGTGGAGGTAAAGACGTACCTTGTGAAGAGCAGGGAAGACCTTCTGCCTGCAGTCGACAGGGCAGTGGAAGAGAAGGCTGATGCCCTGATCGGAGGAGACATAGTAAACACTTATGCCAAAGGGCTTGGTGTACCGTGTCTCTTTTTGGAATCAACTGAAGATTCCATCAGCCAGGCATTTGAAATAGCAGAGAAGATCGTCATGGCCCTGGACATTGAGAAAAAGCAGAGCGCTGAATTCAAGGCCGTGGTTGATTACTCGTTTGATGCGATAATAAAGACCGATAACAATGGAATAATAACCATATTCAACCACAATGCAGAAGAGAGCTTCAGGACCAGGGACAAGAATGCCATCGGCAAGAGGATAACGAACATAATACCTGAGATTGACCCTGCAGACCTTGCTAAGGTCAAGAAGGGTCAGGAGGTCTTCGGCACCATTCTCACCCACAATGAGACTGTATATATAGCCAACTTCGCTCCTATCAATGTCGATGGAAAGCTGGAGGGTGTAATATTCTCCTTCTCTCCTGTAGAGAAGATCGAGGACATGGCAGCTGAGATCAAGAGGGAGATCTATCTCAAGGGTCACATCGCAAAATATACCTTCAAGGATATACACGGAATTTCGAATAAGATGAGGAGCCTTAAGGACATGGCTTTGAAGTATTCGAAGAACAACTC
Source organism: Clostridiaceae bacterium UBA6085 (assembly GCA_002428605.1). Lineage (GTDB taxonomy): Bacteria > Bacillota > Clostridia > Clostridiales > Clostridiaceae > Youngiibacter. The sequence continues at coordinate 58,371 of DIXH01000099.1, read as the reverse complement.
CACCGTACTCATATCAGGCGAGTCAGGGACCGGCAAGGAGCTCTTTGCACAGAGCATACACAACGAGAGCCTCAGGAAGAACAATCCTTTCGTAGCAGTAAATTGCGCGGCCCTTCCTTCGAACCTTCTTGAAAGCGAGCTCTTCGGATACGTGGAGGGTGCATTCACAGGGGCTTCAAAGGGAGGCAAGAGGGGACTGTTCCATCTTGCTGACACAGGAACCATATTCCTCGACGAGATCTCCGAAATGGACCTCTACGGACAGGTAAGGCTGCTTCGGGTAATTCAGGAGAAGAACATCATGAGGGTCGGTGACGACAAGGTCACACCCATCGATGTCAGGATCATTGCGGCGACGAACAAGAACCTGATGGACCTAATAAGGCAGGGGAAGTTCCGGGAAGACCTTTATTACAGGCTTAATATCCTTTCACTCCATATCCCGCCGCTCAGGGAAAGAAGGGAGGATATCCTCGTGCTTACCGATTTCTTCGTCAGGGAATATTCAGGACTGCTGAGCAAGAACGTGACCTTCAGTGAAGGAGCGAGAAAGCTCATGAGCGAATACGACTGGTACGGGAACATCAGGCAGCTGAAGAACTTTGTGGAAAAGGTAGTGACGATAAGCTCTGAAAGGGTCATATCCGAAGAGCTTGTAAGGTTCCATATCGAGGACAGCTTCCCTATTGACCAGTCACAGAAATATGGTACAATTCAATCCAACGGGTCATCGCAGGCAGAGGAGATCAAACCCTTTACCGAGGCTGGAGAGTATACGAGGATCGTTGCGCTTCTCGATAAGCACTCCGGAAACAGGATGGCGGTTGCTAAAGAGCTCGGAATAAGCACCACTACACTGTGGCGTAAGATCAAGAAGTATAATATTTCAACAACATACGGAGGGGAGAAGATCTGATCTTCTCCTCTCTGCTTAAAAGGAGGAAGCAATATGGACAACAGGTTCGGGTTCGAAGAGGAAAACAGAGGCTATACACCCAAGGAAGCGGTAGCGGAGGCAAAGAGGTGCCTTGACTGCAAGAAGCCCCTGTGCAAGACCGGGTGCCCCATAGAGCAGTCAATCCCTGAATTCATAAAGGAGGTATCGAAAGGGAACTTCGGTACTGCCAGAAGGATAATATCGGAGAGGAGCAACCTTCCTGCCATATGCGGCAGAGTGTGCCCTCACGAGCTCCAATGCGAGGGACACTGCATAATGCATGCGAAGGGCAAGGAGATAAGGGTAGGCAAGCTTGAGAGGTTTGTGGCTGACTTTGACTACGAAGCAGGGATAATAACCGACCCGACAGTAGCGAAGACAAGAGGCAAGGTGGCTGTCATAGGCTCAGGACCTGCGGGGCTAACCGTTGCCGGAGACCTGGCAAGGCAGGGCTTCAATGTTGTGGTCTATGAGGCTCAGGAGGAGCCGGGTGGAGTGCTTCTGTACGGCATACCTGAGTTCAGGCTCAACAAGGATGTGGTGAGGAGAGAAATTGCCAGGATAGCTTCCCTTGGAGTCTCTTTCATAACGAACTCAACTGCAGGTGAAAGCTTTACTCTGGAGACTCTCTTCAATGCCGGCTTCGATGCAGCGTTCATTGGAACCGGAACGAACCTGTCAAAGGACCTTAGGCTGCCCGGACGTGAAAACAGCGGGATAGAGCAGGCCAGCTACTTCCTGAGGATGGTAGTCATGGCGGGAGAAGGAAAGGTCACCGCTGATGAGGTGCTGATCAATCCCGGCGACAGGGTGGTAGTAGTCGGAGCAGGAAATGTGGCCATGGATGCTGCCAGGTCTGCAAAGAGGCTCGGTGCAGGTAAGGTTACTGTAGCATACAGGAGAACCGAGAAGGATATGCCGGCGACAAGGGGAGAATACGAGGGAGCGATAGCTGATGGCGTCGAGTTCAGATTCTCTGCACAGCCCAAGGCTTACGCAGGAAGTGAGGGTAAGGTGACCGGACTTGTGGTAGAGACTGATGGAGCTGAATATTCCATCGATGCCGATGTCATACTTCTGGCCATAGGGTCAAGGCCGGCCAAGAGGATAGTATCTACAACACCGGGAATTGAGACCAGCGACAAAGGCTATGTCATAACAAGAGAAAAGCCATATGGCATGACCACACTTGCAGGAGTATTCGCAGGCGGAGATGTGGTACATGAGCCTGCGACGGTCGTCAGGGCTATGAAGGAAGCAAAGAAGGTTGCGGATGGTATCGCTTCGTACATAGACGCGAAGAACCTTCTCGGATTATGATCTGATCAATGTGGCCGCGGTTTCCCGCGGCCTTTTATCTTGGAGGGCCCCGCAAAGGAGTGAGCTCGCGGGACCATGACATGGCTTGTATGATCATGTCTCCATGTTAATATAAGTCATATCCGTATAGATGGACAGCAGGAAAAATTCCGGGAATGTCAAAATATGGCAATCCGGATGCATAAAGTTGTATAATATCCTTATAGATTATACGGGAGAGTGATTAGTTTGAAGAAGGTAGGGTTTATAGGCATAGGCATCATGGGTGAACCGATGTGCAGGAACACCATGAAAGCTGGATTTGAAGCTGTGGTTTACAACCACCATGACAACGAGAGGGTTCAGAGGCTTGTAAGCGAAGGTGCAGTGCAGGCATATTCTCCAAAGGAGGTTGCAGGTCTTTGTGATGTCGTTGTCACTATGCTGCCTGATTCACCTCAGGTGGAGGAAGTCGCACTTGGGGCAAACGGAATCGCAGTAGGCGGCAGGGAAGGTCTTGTTGTGATCGACATGAGCTCCATATCTCCAGTGGCGACAAAAAGGATAGCGTCGAAGCTAAAGGAAAAGGGCATCGACATGCTGGATGCCCCTGTCAGCGGTGGAGAGCCCGGAGCTGTGGCCGGAACCCTTGCGATAATGGTCGGAGGGGATCAGGATGTCTTCGACTCATGCCATGATATCCTGAAGGCGATGGGATCAACCGTTACGCTCGTGGGTTCGGTTGGCGCCGGGCATACCACAAAGCTTGCGAACAACATGATAGTTGCGCTTAACATCGCTGCTGTATCTGAAGCTATAGCCTTCTGCGTCAAGTCAGGTGTTGACCCTGAAAAGGTCCATCAGGCCATAAGGGTAGGAAGCGCCGGTTCAAGCGTCCTTGATGCAAAGCTTCCTAAGATGGTATCTGGTGACTTCACCCCAGGCTTCAAGATGAGCCTTCATATCAAGGACCTTAAGAATGCCCTTGATGCAGGTCATGATATCGGATCACCCATGCCGTTTACAGCGGAAATCATGGAGATCATGCAGTCGCTTAAGGCTGATGGTCATGACAATACCGACCACAGCGCAATAGTGAAGTATTTCGAGTACATGTCCAAGGTTAATGTCACGAAATCAAAGTAGGATAAAGAGATCACCCGGCATATCGATGTGCTGGGTGTTTCAATGTAAGATTAATGCTAAGTTGCTCTGAAATGTATTGAAGATAAATATGTTTCAAATATCTGTGGTGTCAAAGTATTTGTGGTTTACTCGATTGTGGAATCTATGATAGAATAAAGAGTAAATGTATTAAGCTTGAAAGGAATTGAACCATGGAAGATGAAATGACGATTGATCTACGAGACCTTTTTATAATGATAAAAAAGAGAAGGAAGCTAATAATTATAATTACCCTCTTATGCACTTTAGCCTCCGGAATAGTGAGTTTCCTTATTCTTAAACCAGTATATGAAGCTCAGACAAGTATAATTGTGGGTAAACCACAAGGGACGGAGCAGACGGTTTATTCTGATATCGTAATGTATCAGAATCTTGTGAAGACATATGTACAAATAGCGAAGTCTAAAATCGTCGCAGATGAAACGGCTGCAAGACTTGGAGAGGGATTTACTTCTAAGGATGTTCAGGATTCAATAACTGTTACACCTCAGACTGATACTCAGATATTAATAATTAAAGCTAGAAGTGTAGATCCATCTATATCCGTTCAGATTGCAACAGCAGCAGCTGGGACATTCATAGATACATCAAAAACTGTTTTTCCTACTGGTGGAGACATCCAGATAATGGATAGAGCACAGATACCTACGAATCCAGTGAGTCCGAACAAGAAGCTAAACATTGCGATAGCTTTTCTTATCGGACTGATGGGATCACTGGGACTCGTGTTTATTATTGAGTATCTAGACAATACAATAAAATCAGAAGATGATATTGCGCGATATCTTGACCTGCCTGTAATAGGCATAATTCCAAAGGAGGTTGAAGATAATGGAGACAAGAGGAGAAAGAATGATAGACGTCCACAGTCACGTCCTGCCAGGGCTTGATGATGGCTCAAAAGATCTGGATACTTCCATCGCAATGCTCAAGAAGTACGTACAGGAAGGTACTGATGGGATTATTGTAACACCTCACTACATAAAGGGTCGGTATGAAGTTAGCTATGAGATGATGCTTGAAAGTCTTCACGAACTGAAAGATAATATCAAAAATTTGGGTGTGGATATTGAATTGTATCCGGGACAAGAGATTTATCTCGACAATAGTTCCATTGATTTATTTAAGAATGGAATAATCAGAGGACTTAATGGGAGTAGGTATGCCCTTGTAGAACTGCCAATGGATAGTTGGTCAGATTCATATGTTGATTTGATGTATGAGTTAGGTGTTCTTGGTGCAGTTCCTATAGTAGCACATCCCGAAAGATACAGGTATGTTCAGGATGACTTAAGGGTTTTAAATGGACTTATCAGAGAAGGATGTCTGTTTCAAATAAATGCAGGTAGTCTTCTAGGAACATCAGGAAAGTCGGCAGAGGCAACAGCGATTGACATGATAAAGAATGGGCTTGCTAATTTCATGGCCTCTGATGCTCACAATAGTACTAGAAGACCTGCTGGATTGATTGAGGCCTTTGATAAAGTATATAAGATTGATCGCAAATTTGAAGATTATGCACTAGATAATGCTGAACTTATAATTGAAGACCAGGAAATTGAAGCGAATTTTGAACTTCCTGTACGGAAAAGTATCTTTCAAATGATTAGAAGAAATATATAATATTTATAATGGAGATATGCAATGGAAAAAATTGATATTATTACCGTCAGGGATCCTAAATCGCCAATAGCTGAAGCGTTTAGGACATTAAGGACTAACATACAGTTTTCCTCGTTTGATAAGAGCGTACAAACTGTTTGCATAACTAGTTCAGGTCCGGGTGAAGGTAAGTCAACAGTTTCAGCGAATCTTGCAGTTGTCATGGCAGAGTCTGGAAAGAGGACGCTATTAATTGATTGCGATCAAAGAAAACCTATGACTCATAAGATATTCAAAGTATCCAATTTGGTCGGACTATCTAATCTATTAGCCGGTGAAGTCACGATAGATAATGCTATAAAGCCAACAGTGGTTGATAATTTGAGTATAATAACTGCAGGAATCAGACCACCTAATCCATCAGAGCTTTTGGCATCAGCAAAAATGAAGCATTTTATTGAGGACATGAAGGAGAAGTTTGATTTTATCATATTCGATACACCACCAGTGCTTATTGTAACTGATGCACAGTTATTAGCAGGTCATACAGATGGATATCTGCTTGTAGTGTCGTCAGGTACGGCTGAGAGGAATGCTGCAATCAAATCAAAGGAGCTCCTTGAAAAGGTAAATGCCAAGATTCTTGGCGTTATTCTCAATAAATTGGATGTTTCTGAAAACAGCGGTTATGGGAAGTACTATCAGTATTATTATACTGAAGAAGCGGCAAAGCCTTCAAGAAAGAAGAAATAACAGAGGATGGCGTTCAAAATGGCATCATACACTAAGCATGCAAATATTATTCATATTTTAGGGGATACCTACGTAATTGATACAGGGGACCAGTATATCCCATTCTACGACCTTGGAACTGGCAATGTAGTCCTGATCGACTCCGGCTACAAGGAAGACCTGGATATCATCGAGGCTGCCTTGCTTTCACGAGGGTATAGGGTCGCTGGTATAGCATGCTCACATTCACATGTGGACCACACTGGAAACAATGCCTATTTCCGTGAAAAGTACGGATGTATCATAGCTATGCCTGAGCTTGATGCCATACTGACAACAACGTTATTGAACCTCAAGTTCATGAATCCTTACCTTTCGATGACGGATATCAATGAGAGGTTCAGCCATTTGATCTGCAAGACTGATATCAAGGTGCCGCCTGTAGACACGACAGTGGAGATATGCGGGAAAAACTTCAGGTTCATACCGACAATTGGGCACACAACATCCCATATGAGCATAGTGACACCTGATGACGTTATTTATCTCGGTGATGCAATAATAAGCATTGAAGTCCTTTCAGGACTCAAGCTCCCGTATATCTACTCTGTGCCTGATTATCTTAATACACTCAAGGATATCCAGGACTTCAGCTTCAAAAAGTACATAATATCCCACAGGGGATCCAGCGATGAGATCTATGATATTGCAAAGAAAAATATCGAAGGCTGCATGGCAAGGATAGAGATAATCTATGAGCTTATCGACAAGCCAATGACCATGGAGGATATTTTCAAGGCAGCGGTCAACGAGTTCTACATCAACGTAAGTACAATCAAAAAGCATCTTGTGATAGAAAGAATGTTCAAGCCATATGCTGATTACCTGTTTGAGACGGGAAGAATCAGGCGTATCCTTGACAATGGGTTCCTGAAATATCTTAAAGCATAGAAAGGTGCATTCCAAAGCCAAAAGGCCTTGGAATGCACCTTTTATCATATCATGAGATTCAAATATGGATGTTGTGCATCCAGTCACTAATTTTAACAATGAGATATTGGCCTGTTGTAATCGACCAGTTCAAGATGGCTATTGCAGGCTGTTCTCCGGAAGGTTCAGGCCTTGCTCTATAAGGTCAAGTATAACAGACCTTTCCCTGAGTCCATTACCTATAAGCTCAGCCAATCCCTGGATTATAAGGGTCACCATCAGCTCAGGATGCCTGATTTTAAGTGCTCCTGATGAGGTTCCTTCAGCCATGAGTGCATTGATGACATCGGCGGTGGTGCTTGTAAGCCTCGCCTTGATTATGTCGTAAAGCTGGCTGGTATAGACAAGGTTGGTGATGCTTCCCGTATTGGCATCAAGTATGCCGAATGAATCAAGGAACATGTCAACAACCATTGTGATCCTCTGGTTGAAGGCCATTTCCTTTTTCTCAAGTGATGAGTTGATGCTTTTTTCAATCGAGTCCATGATATGGTCAGCGACAGCGGCTATGATGTCGTCCTTTGATTTGAAGTAGTAGTAGAAGAGTCCCTGTGCCACACCAACGGTCTTGACAATCTGGCTTACAGGAGTATTGTCTATTCCCTGTGCTATGAAAAGTTCTCTTGCAGTCTCAACAATTTCCTGTCTCCGTTCTTCCCTGGGCTTTGATATTCTCAAGGTGCACCTCCTAATCCACTGACTTCAGTGATTCGACCATGTTGATCTTCTTCAGCCTGAAATACATTACAAAATTTACAACGAACGAGAATCCCATTGTGAGTACTACTGCATATATGTAGCTTGGCCATAGTATCTCACGGCCGAACATGATGTAGTCAAGCTCCACTGTAGCTATGATATAGATGTGGAGCAGGTAACCTAGGACAAGTCCCAGGAGGCTTCCTATGAAGCTTAGGATTATGTTCTCACGGAAGACATATGTTGAGACCTCCTTGTCCCTGAAGCCCAGTACCTTGATTGTCGCTATCTCCCTCATCCTTTCGGTAATGTTGATGTTCGTGAGGTTGAAAAGCACAACAAATGCCAGTGCTCCTGATGCGATGATCAGAACGAGGACTACCAGGTTGAAGGAGCCGAGTGACTTGGTGAAGTCAAGTATTGATCCGGACAGGAATACAGTTGCAAGTACACTCTCGTTCTCAAGGAGCTTTTCGCTCAGGGCAGCCTCTTTTTCCTCTGTAGATTCGTCTAGGTTGAACAAGATCGCGTTGTGCAGGGGCTCCCTGGAGAAGACCTGTGAATAGTAATCCTTTGAGACGTAAATGTAGTGGAGCATGTAGTTTTCGGTTATTCCTGATACCTTGATGCTGTATTTCTCCTTGTCTGAGTCCTCGAGGGTGATCCTGTCCCCAGGCTTGACACCAAGCAGCATCGACAGCTTTTCAGAGATTACCGCACCGTCATCAGTTAGAGCTATTGGGGATTTAGTCCCCCGGTCCCTAAGAACTATGTAGTTTGAGAGGCTCTCGATGTCATCAGGCGCGATAAGGGTAACCTCGTGGGATTTGCCGATTACATCTGATGATGCAGTAAGGCTCTCAGTGACGGCAAACATTTCTTCAGTGACAGAAGGGTCAGCTTCAAGCATTCCAAGGACATTTTCTGCCTCGGTAACATCATCTGCATCAAGGACTACCATGGCATCATAGATCTGCAGGGCCTGGAAATGTGTCCCCATCATTGACAGGATCGAGTCACGCAGTCCGAAGCCGGTGAGAAGCAGCGCTGTGCATCCCGATATTCCGATAACGGTCATGAGGAATCTCTTTTTGTATCTGAATAAATTTCTGATCGTGACCTTTTTCATGAAGCTTAGCCTGTCCCAGATGAACGGCATCCTTTCAAGAAGTACCTTCTTTCCCGGTGGCGGGGCTTTTGGGAGCATGAGCTGCGACGGGCTTTCCTTAAGGGATTTTGCAGTAGCTGAATATGCAGCTGCAAGTGTCACGACTGTAGCTATGAAGTAGGAGATCAGAGCATAATCCCAATGGAAGGGGGTGACAGGTGATGGAAGCAGATACAGTATCTTATAAGCTTCTATGATGATCGTCGGGAATAGAGTGAATCCGACTGCGAAGCCTATGAGAGAGCCCAGGGTGCTTGCAGCCAGGGCGTAAGTCGTATATTTTGCCGAAATTGTGTTCTTGGCATATCCCAGTGCCTTGAGGGTACCAATCTGTGTCCTTTCCTCTTCGACCATCCTGGTCATTGTAGTCAGGCATACGAGGGATGCGACAAGGAAGAAGAACAGAGGGAATACCTTTGCCACATTTCCGATCCTCAGGGAATCATCTTCAAAATTGGTATATCCGGGATTGTCGTCCCTGGTGAATACATACCATTCGCCCTTGATGTCTTTGAGCTTGCCTTCGGCATCCCTAAGCTCTTTCTCTGCATCAAGGAACGCTGAATCAGCCTTTGCAATGCCTTCCTCATATGACGCGAGGCCTTCCCTGTAGTCAGCCCAGCCCTGGTCAAGCTCTGTCCGTCCTGCCGCAAGCTCTGCGTTCAGTGTCTTCTCGCTGGTATTAAGCGTCTTTTCAGCCTGGTCAAGAGCGCGGTCATTCTTTTCAAGGGTGCTTCTTGCAGCTGCCAGCTGTTTCTTTCCGGCTTCTATTTCGCTGCCTGCTGCTTCGATCTGTCCGGTCATGTCAGTGACAAGCCTGACCATCTCGTCGTACCTGGTCCTGTTTTCTTCAATGAATGTTGCTAGAGTAGCAAGCTCTTCCTCGGTCAGTTCCCCTGTCTCATTGAATTTCCTGATAAGTATGTTTATCTCGTCTATTTCTTCCCGTATACCTTCTGGGTCATCAAGCTCCTCCAGTGAGGGCAGACCATATTCTTCAGAAAGATTTTCATAATCATCCCCATATTCAGCCTGATACTGTGCGATCAGTTCACGGAGTGCTGAAAGGTCTTCCGACCCATCCAATCCCTCGGTTGGGATCTCAGGAACTACAGGAATCTCACCTTCACCGGTTCGGATATATTCAAGCATCCTGTCGTATGCTTCCTCGGCAGGTACAAGCTCAAGGTCCATATCATCAATCAGCCTATTCGTCTCTGCCAGAAGGAGGAGGGGGATCCTTAGCTCTTCCTCAGCTTCCGTTAGCATTGCAAGGTTTTTATCATATTCAGCCCACCCGGCCGCAATCTGCTTTCTTCCTGCGGCAATCTGGGCTCTTCCGTCTGCTATCTGCTTCCTGTACTTGGCATCATTGACCTTTAGCTCTGTTTCACCTGCCTCCAGCTGGTCCCTTGCATCATTTAGCTTTATCAGGGCATCATCAAGCTCAGCGTAAGCCTTTTTCTTTTCATCGTTTAGCTCTGCCCAGCCATCTGCAATCTCTGTCCTGAGCTCATCAAGCTCCTGGGCGATCCTTTCCTTTCCGAGGATGGTGAAGTCTGACTTCAAGGCTGCGACCTTTTCGTCATACTCATCCGCATAGGAGCTGATTTCCCTGAGACCGGCTCCAGTTACATAGACCTCTGTAATTCGTTCGAAGGTGAAAGCATCCTTTGGCACCAGCATGTAGAACCTTATGTTTCCGTCACCTATCGTTGTCTGGCCTCTGGCCTGGTCGATGTACATGGGGGATTGTATCTTTCCTACTATTGTATAGGTATCTTCACTGAGGCTATCCTCAAGGTCTTCTCCAGAGGGAGCCTCCATTGTCACAGAGGAGCCCAGGCTGAAGGATGACGGTACGTTAGGTGAATCCTCGACCAGGACTTCAGTGGAGGTTGTCGGATATCTGCCCTCAGTGAGGATTACCCTGTTCATGGAACTCTCGACCACTTCCGAACCGATATCATAAGCGTAAAGCCTGACTGTGCTCTTGTCTTCACCTGAAATCGCAAAAATATCTTTGGTATGGGACTCCCTTACATCTTTGACCCCTTCAGTCTCACGAATCATCTCAAGGTCTGACTCCCGAAAGCCCATAGGTGACAGCAGACGAAGGTCCATGAGGTTCATCTCGTCAAAATACTTGTCGCTTGTAAGCCTCATGTCAGGGCTGGTCGCATTTATGCCCGCATAGAAGCCTACGCCTATGGCTATGATGGCTGTTATCGAAAGAAACCTGGGAAGGGTTCGCCTTATGGCCCTTACCAGGTCTGTGAGGAGGGATTTATTGAACATTACCATTCTATCCTTTCGACGGGCAGCGGATTGCTGTTGACCTCCACCGATAATACCTTGCCGCTCTTCATACGTATGACCCTGTCAGCCATGGCGGTAATTGCGGCATTATGTGTGATGACTACTACAGTCATTCCCGTCTTCCTGCAGGTATCCTGCAGAAGCTTCAGGATCTGCTTCCCTGTCTGGTCGTCAAGGGCTCCCGTTGGCTCATCGCATAACAGAAGCTTGGGGTTCTTAGCAAGCGCCCTCGCTATTGATACCCTCTGCTGTTCACCGCCTGACAGCTGTGACGGGAAGTTGTACATCCTGTCCTCAAGCCCGACAAGCTTAAGGACCTCCCTGGCATCAAGGGGGTTTCTGCTTATTTCTGCTGCGAGCTCAACATTCTCCTTGGCAGTAAGGTTCTGGATAAGGTTATAGAACTGGAACACGAAACCAATGTCGTAGCGCCTGTAATCAGTAAGCATCCTGGAGTTGTAGCCATGTATTTCGCTGCCGTCGACAGTGATCCTGCCGGTATCGGACATGTCCATGCCTCCGAGAATGTTGAGTATGGTACTTTTTCCTGCTCCGCTCTGGCCGACGACCACCGCGAATTCACCCTTCTCTATGCTGAAGCTGACCATGTCGGCAGCGACTATGCTTATCTCACCCATCTTGTAGCTTTTTGTGACTTCACTTAAAGCTATGTAACTCATATGATCATCCCTTACTTTCATTCTTAAGTCAATTTTAGTACACTACTGACTGACAGTCAATCAGTTCACGGATAATTTAAGGTATGCAAAAGCAGCCCGGAGGATCCAGGCTGCAAAATTACAGGTTAGTATGTTTTCTCAAATGACATATCTGGATATCAGGAATATCACCATAAGGTGGAGAGGGTAGGCTGCATAGTAGAAATACTGGATTGCCTTCGACCTTGGACCAGGATTACCGTTATATGCGATTATGAAGATGAAGGCAAGAGAAGAATAAAGCTGAAGGCCGCCTGTAAAAAGGAAGTTTGAAAGTGTGAACACTATGAATGCTATAAGATGCCTCATGGGGCCTGTCATCAGCCTTGTATGGTAGAAGATCAGTATATACAGGATTCCGATGTAACCGTAGTCGGTATTCAAAAGCGATGCAAGTACCATTGCCACAACAACGGAGACCAGCCCCATGTAGGGCAGCTCCTTTCCTTTTGTGTCCATCAGATAGATGGCGATTAGCCCCAGGGTGAGAGTGAAGAATATGTTCTGATGGGTGATTTCAAGCTTTCCGAAGAATGCCAGGTCAAACGGAAGCTCAGATATTATTGCAAAGGCTGCAAGCCTCCTTATATATCTCTTGACATCACCTGAATGCCTGAAGCCCTCAACCAGGAGAAAACAGTAAATTGGAAAGGCTATCCTTCCTATTATCCTGAATAAATCCACGCCGGGGAAGAATACAGCTCCGGTATGGTCAATAATCATTGTAATCAGTGCTATCGTCCTTAGAATCAGTGAGTTCATACTGCACCTCTGGTGTTTTTTATATTCAGTATACAGCAATCCTGCCATTGGTGACAAACGAAGAGGGCAGAAGTGTCTGCCCTCTAAAAGCTATTTCAGGTATTCCGATACCTTGTTTACCGCATTGTCTGTAAGCATCTGCCGTTTGCCGCTTCCCCAGTTCACGATCGATGAAACCGGTACGGTTGCACCTTGTGTCTGCAACAGTTCGGTTAGCTTTCTGACAGTCCTGTTTCCTCCCATGAATGGGAATGGCAACTGCTGTGTGATGACCAGAGGAATGTTCCTGCCGCTCAGGTCACCTGAGCCTTCGATCCATTTGACAATCGCCGGAGTTGGTGAGAAACCATGTACTGGTCCAGCCAGGATTATCGAATCGAATTTTGATGCTGATGGTGCCGAAACCAGCATTACCTTTGATTTGTCAGGCTGGTCCTCATTGTCAGGTACGATACGTTCGATTGATACAGTATGTCCGTTCTTTCTTAGCCTTTCTTCGAGGAGCTTGACGACCGAGAGTGTGTTGCCTGTCTTAGAATGTACGAGTATCCCGATGTTCATTTCTAACCCCCATATAATTATGCGATTTGAAGAATTATATCTTCAATATAAATATATATCTGCCAGTTTAGAAGTCAATGCAGAAATGATGAAAATCACATTAAATATCGGGGTGCCAAAATATAGGGCATCACTCAGTGGATTTACATCTCAGTGTACCTTACAGTTCGACTCCTAGGAAATTCTTTACCGCTATACCTATGAAGAACGACAGAGCCGCAACTCCAAGGCTTATGGCAGCCATTTCAAGGAACCTGGTTTTAAAGTCGTAGTCCTTGGCGACTGAAAGGTAGAAGTTGAAAACAAATATTATGCCCACAACGATGAGCATGGTAAGGAACAGCGCCTGATAGTGCATCTGGTCCGGAAGAAGCAGGAACGGCATTATCATGAGCACCACGGCAATAAGGTATGCAAATCCAGTATAGATACTGGACTTAAGCGGGTTGCTGCTTCCTTCAGACCTGTTCGAGAGGTACTCGGAGCTAGCCATGGAAAGTGTGGCGGAAATTCCGGTTATGAGGCCTGCCATTGAGATTAGCCTGTTGGAGCCCATGGCGAAGGTGAATCCGGCAAGGCTCCCTGAAATCTCCACAAGGGCGTCGTTGAGTCCAAGAACTATGGAACCCATGTACTTGAGCTTCTCTTCATCGAGCATTCCTATCAATGCATCCTCATGAGCTTCTTCCTCTTCGGTTATGCGGGCAGATTCCGGTACGGCCTTAATGAATTCGGGGTCTTTGGTGTAATTGTCAATTGTGGCATTCTCTCCCTTCTCCATGAGCTTGATTGCAAAGGTATAGCCGAAGAGCTTTGCAAGGAGAGTATAGAAGAGCACATTCCATCTGTTGTAGCTGATATTTTCCCTGGTATACCTCTTCCAGATGGCAGCATGCTTGTCTTCCTCGGATGCTATCTTGAGCAAGGTAGCCCTGTCCTTCTCATCCTTTACGATTCCGGATATCCTTCTGTAGATCTCAGCTCCGGTAGCTTCGCTCTTCTGATATTCCAGAAGGTTTTTTCGTATGTTTTCTGTAATTTCCATAATTCACTCCTGATTATTAGATTTTATAAAATATGATTGATTTCAATTTATAATCATTATAAATTATGTTTGGATAAAATGCAATCTCGAACCTTTAGGAATTGGATGAAAAGGGGCAGGTACATGATGCACCTGCCTATATCAAGGGCTTCCCATGACAAGGTGTGAGGCATGTCATGAGGTTTCATTCAGGAGTGTGGTTGGGAAGCCCAGGATGGCTAAAGCGCGCTAGGACCTCTTTCGCCTGTCCTTATCCTCACAGCATCTTCAAGCTCGTATATGAATATCTTGCCGTCGCCGTAGCTTCCGGTGGATATCTCCTTGAGAACCTTGCCGATTATCTTTTCAGCGATTTCAGCGGAAACTACAGTCTCAACCTTGACCTTGGGAAGCAGGTTGACCATATACTCGGTTCCCCTGTATACATGCATGAATCCCTTCTGGTTTCCGTATCCCATGATGTTTGTTATCATCATTCCGCTCGCATTGCAATCGGAGAGTATCTTTTTAAGAGCTTCAAGCTTTTCCGGCTTGATAACTATCTCCAGCTTCTTCATCTATATCATCTCCATCATTATCATTGTGGCTGTTCTCATGATGTAAGCTTATTGCCTGCTGCATAGCCGAGTGGCTTGTAGTTAGGCAGCTGCTTTATCTCCATGTTGTCTGAGTTGTCGAAGTCAAGCTCTGACTTTGCAAGCTGCAGTTCAGGATATGCTGTTACTCCCATCTCAGGAAGATCAAGCCCCTCAAGCTCCGCTTCTGCGCTTACTCTCAGACCCCAGACCTTATCAAGGACCTTGAAGAACACATATGATAATCCAAATCCGTATACTATGAGTACTCCGACTGCGGCAAGCTGGGCAAGGAGCTGGGATGCGTCTCCGTAGAAGAGGCCTCTTACTCCGCCTGCTACACCATTAAGTCCGTCTCCATAGCTGCCGTCTGCGAAAAGTCCTAATGCTAGGGTTCCCCAGATTCCATTAACGCAATGGACTGAAATCGCTCCTACTGGATCGTCAAGCTTCAGCTTGTTTTCCACGAATGATACTGAAACACACACAAGGAGTCCGCCGAGTAGTCCGATTACGAAAGCAGCTCCCGCATTTACGAAGGCACTTGGTGCTGTTATTGCCACAAGTCCTGCAAGGGCTCCGTTTGCCGTCATTGACGGATCCGGTTTTCCATGTCTTACCCACATATAGAACATTGCGGAAAGTCCTCCGATTGCACCTGCGACCATAGTGTTGGTAGCGACGATTGCAAGTCTGAAATCAGATGCGTTTAGTGTTGAGCCTGCGTTGAATGAGAACCAGCAGAAGAAGAGGATTATAGTTCCGATTATAGCCATAGGAATGTCATGTCCGGGGAAGGCCCTGGCAGTGCCGTCTTTCTTGAACTTGCCTATCCTGGGGCCTATTACTATGGCACCAGCAAGCGCCAGCATACCGCCCATTGAATGGACAACTGCAGAGCCTGCGAAATCAACGACACCATGTCCCAGTCCGAAGTTCTTGCCTAAGGTTGCAAGCCATCCGCCGCCCCATACCCAGTTTCCGAAAAGAGGGTAGAGGAACATCGATATGAAGAAGGAGGTTATGACCATTGCTGAGTATTTGACTCTTTCTGCCATTGCTCCGGTAGGTATGGTTACTGTAGTATCCATGAACACCATCTGGAAGAAGAACAGGGCGTATATGCCCGGGTCATAAATTCCAAGCCCTGAGAGCATGAATCCGTTGTAGCCAAGTATTCCCCCGAATCCTGGTATGGAAAGCATGCTTCCGAGTGCAGCTCCGCCTGTTCCAAGTCCTGCTGCTCCACCCGAGCCTCCAAACTGAATCGCGAAGCCTACCAGGAAATACCCTATTGCTCCAACAAGGAATACCATGAAGTTCATGGTCATCGTGTGGGCAGCGTTCTTTCCTCTTGTGAAGCCTGTCTCAACCATTGCGAATCCGCACTGGAAGAAGAATACCATGAAGCCTGTAAGCATTATCCATGTGAAGTTTGCTCCGTAGTATGCCTTGGAAGCGGTTGTCGCTACCTCCGAAAGCGTTTCAGCTCCTGTTGCAGCTACATAGGCAGCTCCTGTCGGGTCGGACCCTGTAGTCGGTGTGACAGAGATCATTGCCGCTATAGCAAATATCCCGAGTACCAGCAGCGCCCCTGCGATTTTCCATGATTTTTTCATTATTTCCACCCTCCTGATTTTTAAGCTTTCCGCTTAACCTATTTCCCTTTGCGACTGAAGTTTTTGATGGAGAACCTCGACGACTCCTTGTAAACTTCGGTTCTGAGCTTTCTTACCGAGATCCAGTATTTGAATCCCAGATAAAGAACGAGGAGACCGAATACAGAACCAGGCACCGATGCATTGATGACTTTGATAGTGATTCCATTTGTCGTGCTGTGGACGATGTAGTAAGCTCCAAGCACCATAATGACCAGCGATAATAATGACAACGCAGCGATGGAGGCAGCCTTGGTCGCTCTGACCTTGTTATTCTCCAATTGATCATCCCCCTTCTTCGAGACAGAAAGGCAAAAAAACGGAGTCAAAGCTGTAAAGCTTTGACTCCGTTGCCAATCCGTTTCTATTAATATGGCGTAAGTTTAGCACCGATGTAGAAGCAAAGCAATAGGAAAATTGAGAAAAAATAAAATAATGCGACTATTTTTCTGTGATAACGTTTCATTGTTCGGGGGATCTGTAAAGCATATGAAGCATCACTATTATGTCTTTCAGGATTCAGGCGTATTTGCGGTAGTTTGATGTACTTGTTTCGGAGAATGTTCACCTTGATGATGGTATAACTTTCTTACAGACATTCAAGTCTGGATAAATACGATATACAAGGAGATCGATCAGGATGATGAGAAACAAAAAAATTATGGCAGCAAGCCTTGCATTGATGCTTGGAACATTTGCGCTTGCCGGGTGCACGACAGGGGAGGCTTCAGATGCTTCAGGTAATTCCTCTGCTGCAGCGGCAGAGCAGGCACAGACTGAAGTAACCGGAGAAGATGCTGTGAACTCGGCAACGAACAAGTCTGAGGAAGGTGATGATGCTGTGAGCTCGGCAACGGGAGGGAAAGAAAGTCCCGGAGAAAAGGGACCTAAGGGAGAAAGAGGAACAAGACCCGAGGAAGAAGCTGCTGCAGAACAGACAATACCGGATAAGACGTTCACACTTGAAGATTTGTCTCAGTTTGACGGAAAGGACGGTGAGGCAGCGTATATCGCAATAGACGGTATAGTTTACAATGTTACTGATGCGGATGGATGGGCAGAGGGAGAGCATGAAGGCTATTCTGCAGGACAGGACCTGACTGCCGCATTTGAATCATCGCCGCATAAGGATTCTATACTCAGCGGACTGGAGATCATGGGAACAGTTGCTGAATAAATTGATACCTGTATTTCACAAAAGGCGGAGCTGCCAAAGCTCCGTCTTTCTGCTGTTTTAAAGCAGTATAAAAAACCATGTAAAATAGTTGGCAATAATATTGACTTGATTGGTCAATGGGTGTAGTCTGAAGTTGTAATAGGAATCAGCAGAAGGGAGGAGCAATGTATACGAATTTTGAAAAGCTCGATGAAAGCAAGAAGGAGAGGATACTGAACGCGGCGCTTGCCGAATTTGCCAGGAATGGGTACAGGAAGGCCTCCACCAACGAGATAGTAAGGGAGGCAGGAATATCAAAGGGAATTCTCTTTCATTATTTCAAGGACAAGATGAACCTGTACAGATATCTATATGACTATTCGATCCAGACGCTAATGGACGACCTTTACGGAAAGCTATCATCTGAAAGCCAGGACTTCATGGACAGGATAATGGATATCACCAGGGCAAAGGGGCAGCTGGTGCTGAAGCATCCGGAGCTGTTCAGGTTTATCGAGACCGCATATCTTGACGATGCCGAGGAAGCCAGGTCCTATATGGACGGGAAAACGGCCTTGCTTCTAAAGGAGGCACAGGGGAAGATGCTGAGTGGTACCGATGTTTCGAAATTCAAGGATGGGATTGACATACCAAAGGCCATGCAGATAATAACCTGGACATTCGATGGTTATGGAAGGACGGTCTTCACAAAAGCCAAAGCTGAAGGATCAGATATCGACTATCAGAAAATCTTCAGCGAGAGCGAGGAATACCTTAAGCTGCTCAAAAAAATGCTATACAAGTAAGACGGAGGTAATTTGGAATGAGTGTAATAGTACTTGAAAAGCTGACTAAATACTATGGGAAGACAAGGGGTATAGAGGACCTGACCTTTGATGTCAAGGAAGGGGAGATATTCGGGTTCATAGGACCGAACGGTGCCGGAAAATCAACGACCATAAGGACCCTGCTGAGCTTGATCAGGCCCACATCGGGAAAAGCGACCATATTCGGCATGGATATCGTTAAGGATGCTCCAGAGATAGCGAAAAATGTAGGGTATCTCCCTTCAGAGGTCTTTTACTATGACAACATGAAGGTCAAGGAGCTTCTGAACTATTCCGCATCGTTCTACAAGAAGGACTGCTCTAAAAGGATCAGGGAGCTTTCTGAGGCAATGGACCTTGACCTGGACAGGAAGATCGAAGACCTCTCCTTCGGAAACAAGAAGAAGGTAGGCATCGTACAGGGGCTGCTGCATGAACCGAAGCTAATCCTGCTTGACGAACCTACAAGCGGTCTGGATCCTCTGATGCAGAAGAAGTTCTTTGACCTGCTTGAGGAAGAGAACAAGAAGGGAGCCACGGTCCTGTTTTCATCCCATATCCTCGGAGAAGTACAGAAGCTGTGCCACAGGGTGGCGATAATAAAGGATGGCAGGATAATAAGGCTTGATAACATAGAGAACCTCAGGGGAGAGACCTACAAGAGGTTCAATATCGAGACTGAAGACAAGCTGTACAATGGTCTGCTCAATCTCCCGGGAGTCGATGATGTCATGAAGGATGAGAAGTCAGCAAACTTCCTGTACAAGGGTGACATCAACCTGGTGATGAAGGAGCTTTCAGGACTGAAGCTCAAGAACATCCTCATCGAAGAACCAAGCCTTGAAGAGGTGTTCATGCACTACTATGAAAAGAGTGATGAATCATGAACATATACCTGCATGAAATAAAGCAGTACAGGAAATCTGCAACGATATGGACAGTATCTATGATTGCAGTCCAGCTCATGTTCCTCAGCCTGTTCAGGGAATTCATGTCTGACTCTGAAGCATTCATGAAAATCTTCGAGGGATTGCCAAAGGAGGTCATTTCAGGATTCGCGATGGACCTTAAGAATCTTCTGTCCTTCAATGGATATTATGGATACATCATGACTTTTATCATCCTGTTCATGAGCATCATGGGAATGAACCTGGGTCTTGCCCTTTTCTCGAGGGAGAACACAGACAAGACGGCGGACTTCCTCATGACCAAGCCTGTGAAGAGGGAGACTGTTGTTGCAGCAAAGCTTATGGCCGGGATAACGATTATCGTGATAACCAATGTGATACTGATCGCAGAGGTCTTCTTCATAGCCGGAGTCCTTCTGGATGTCGAATTCGATAAGGGTGTCTGTATGCTTCTTGGACTTTCAGTGCTCATAACTGAGCTATTGTTCTTCGCTATGGGTGCATTATGGGCAGTATTTGCGAAGAGGATAAGGTCAGTGGTAACCGTATCGGTAAGCATAGTCATGACTTTCTTCATCGCCTCTACGATATCCAGGATCATTGAGGAGGATAAGGTAAAGATAGTCCTGCCATTTCGGTATTTCGAGTCAATCTATATTCTGCGCGAAAAGAGCTATGAACCAGTGTTTTTCATCACTTCCATCGCAGCTGTAGCAGTATTCATAGGTCTTTCCTTCCTTGTTTTCAAGAGAAAAGACATTCACGCAGTGTAAGGAGGTAATGGAATTGAACATATACCTAAAGGAAATGAAAGCCCAGATAAGATCTCTTATATTCTGGGGAATCGGAATAATTGCCATGACATTTGGCGGCATGAGCAAGTATGGAGCATTAGAGCAGACTGGTCAGGACATGAATGCTATGCTTGATGCCATGCCAAAGTTCCTGAAGCTTCTGTTTGGGATGAATGGACTGGACATCAATACACTGGCAGGATATTTCGGAGTCCTGATTTCGTATCTCATACTGATGGCAGCGATCCATGCAGCAATGCTTGGAGCAAATATAGTATCAAAGGAAGAGAATGTGAAGACCTCGGAATTCCTGATGGTAAAGCCAAGGTCAAGGACTCAGATCATGGCTGCAAAGATAATTGCTGGATTTTCCGGTCTTATCATATTCAACGCCATGATGTATGCAATATCAAAGTTCTCAGTTGACTTTTACTCCAAAGGTGAAAATATTGACAGCCTGCTATATGAGATGGCGATATCGATGCTGCTGATACAATCCATATTTTTCCTTATCGGTACTTCGGTTGCATCGGTAGTCAAACGGCCAAAGGTCTCCACAAGCCTTGTCATGTCGATCACCCTTGTATTCTATCTGACGTCTGTATTAAGTGAGATGGTAGAGCAGGGTAAGTTCCTAAGGTACCTGACACCGTTCAGGTTCTTCTCGGTCCCGGAATTCATCGATGGTACGGGGCTCAGACTTGAATTCATATTGATCTCTGTGGCAGTGATACTTATACTCAATGTTGTCACCTTCAGCGGCTTCAACAAGCGTGACCTGTATATATAGAATTGTTAATTGTTCACAGAATTGAAAAGCAATGGCAATCTCTTTGGCATAAAGAGTTGTATAATTAAGGTAAGAAATACTTGAGGAGGGATCGTAATGCTTGAAGCTAAAGAAGGCTATTGCACCACCTGCGAGAGACTGTCTTACTTTGTGCCTGTAGAGGAAGGCTACCAGTGCCAGAACTGCCAGGCCATCAACACGATGAAGGGGCCTTCTGAACCGGATGAGGCTCCCGACATCAAAGCGGAATTGTTCGCTGATGTCAACGATCCGCCGATGGATGAGATATTGTAAAGACAGTAAGTGAATCAGTGAATTAAAATAGGGATCCCCGCGATAGTAAAGTCGCGGGGATCCTTATTTGTAAAACCATTATGTAGAGGTAATTTGTAAAGACAAACGATATTTGAGTTAGGTATAAAGTGAAGCTATCTTCTCCTTGTACCTTCTTGAGACTACTCCAATAAGCCTTCCAATCGACAGTGAAGCGATTATGGTGCCTTCCCTGAGTCCGGTTATGTTTCCCATAAATACCAGAGAAAGTATGATGGATGTTGAAACGCAGATTAAATCGAATATGGATTTGACCTTTGAAAACTCTACATGCCAATGGTCTGCAATGGTCTTTACAAGTCCATCAGGCGCATTCATGACAACATCTGTAAGCACTACTGTATATACACCGAAAGCGATTAGAACCAAGCTGAAAGCCAGCATGGCAAGTCTCACAGGATAAATGTCTGTTGCAAGGTTTCTTGTAAGGAACATGCTCATGTCCGTGAACAAGCCGAATACATACGAAAATACGAACTGGAGCAGATGCCTCAGCTTGAAATCCTTCTTGAGTATGAACAGCTGAAGGACTATGCATAACGAATAGAAGGCTGTGGTTGTGAACCCGACAGTCTGACCTGAGATCCTGCTTAGCGTATAGGGTATCGAGCTTACAGGCGACACCCCAAGTCCGGACCTGATTGAAAATGCTATACCGAATGAAAGGACTACAAGTCCCAGTATATATACAATGAATCTTCGAATATTAGGCATTGAGTGCTACTCCTTGTGGACCATCGTTTGTGCTTGGCAACATTGGCAGAGGGCATGGCAATACATGTCGGGTGTCAATCGAATGCGTTACAAACGGTTTACCGTGTAACAATCAGTCTACTTTGATAACTACTGCAGCTCCGATATCACCGGCTGCACATCCGGTGAATGCACCATAGCCGCCGCCCTGTGCTGCAAGCAATTCTATAAGCTCAATTATGGACCTTCCGGCGGTAGGACCCTGCGGATGTCCGTATACCATTGAAGATCCGCCGTTGTTGATCATCTTCTGGTCGATTCCAAGCATCCTGCCAAGGTTCGCATCATTTACTGCGAATGGGTTATGAGTCTTTACCTGACTCAGGTCCCTGACTGAGATCCCAGCGTTAAGCAGTGCCTTCTCAAGTGCAGGAGCAGGGGCTGCAGCCATTCTTCCGGCTCCTATCCTGACAATCCCATACGAAAGGACCTGGACATTTATGTTCTTGTCGGTGCTGAGCTCTTTAGCCTTTTCCTTGCCTGTAACAATGATTCCGCAATTGCCATCAGCTGGATGGGTCTGGCTTCCAAAGGTAAGGACTCCTCCTTCCTCAAGTGGTCTGAGTTTGGAGAGCTCTTCCGCGATGGCAGGCTTTACGCCCTCATCCTCAGAGATGTACCTGAAGCTCTTTTTCCCTTCTTTGATCTCAACCGGGAACATGTAGCGCTTCTGGAATTCCCTGTCATTTGCCAGCGCATCAAGATACTGCTGATATCTGAGCAGGGCTATCTCATCGCATTCCTCTCTTGTTATGCCGACTTCCTTCGCGATGAGCTCTGCTGTCTGGTACATTTGCAGTCCTGCTCCCGGTGACGGGTCTTTTTTGAAATTGTCCAGGACAACATTCTCCACATCAAGGCTGCCCATCTTTGGATTCGGGGCTACAATAATAG
This sequence comes from Clostridiaceae bacterium UBA6085, assembly GCA_002428605.1. Lineage (GTDB taxonomy): Bacteria > Bacillota > Clostridia > Clostridiales > Clostridiaceae > Youngiibacter. The sequence goes on along the minus strand of DIXH01000099.1, from coordinate 35,665 downwards.
GGGTGCTGGAACAACGGTCAGTTGACAAACAAAACACAGTATCGAAGTTTCCAAGCTCTACATCATTTGCTGCAAGCCCTAGAGTAGTAGTTGAAGTAGCGCAGACCTGGTTCAATGAAATTGCAGGAATCTCCTTCTTTCTGTCAAGGATGACTGCCGCAGCATATGCGTGTCCATAGAATGACAAAGGATTTACAACAGTTGATCCGAAGTAAAGGTAATCAAGCACCGTTGGATCGAGCCTCTTCTCGGCAAACCATCTTTTTGCGGTATCGGCACCGAGCACTATTGGATTCTCACCTTTTAGAGAACCATTCCAGCGTACGAATGGGGTTGAATAATAACCTCCATAAGGTATGAATGCTTTTGTATAAGCCATATCTGATTCCTCCTTTTAAATGTGTTCTGAAATAGCATCACATAAAACATAGCAATTGCCATGCCAATACTTCTTTAATCAGCAATTAAGAGAATAATAAAAATGGATGTCAAAATTAGAAGTAGATTGAGGATTCGTCAACCATAACTGAAATTAAGCTGTGATTTGCAAACGATTTACTTCATGACTGTTGCTAAGCTCGATTCTGTTGATAACTGAGTCTCAAAAAGTGGAATTAATGTGCATAATTGCAAATCAAGTCTACAATGGATTGAGATATTTGCTGAGATATGGAAGAATCACAAACCAGAAGGTATGTGATTCTCCGTAAAATCTATTTGACCCCTACCTTTTTCTGTATTCCCAGCTCCTGCATCTTTCTGTAAAGCATGCTCCTGTGGATACCGAGAATGTCTGCTATCTCGTTTACCCTCCACTCCTTTTCGTTAAGCAGCTTTGAGATATATTCCTTCTCAACCGCTCTTACAAGTGATTTAAGGTCGCCTGTATGCTGTTCGGATTTTTCATGGATCGTTTCGTTGTCTATTATAGCTGCACTTTCTGAACTTGAACTGGCAAGTTCAGCTATATCATTGATGCTTCCTGGTACGATGACCATCCTCTCAATAAGATTCCTGAGTTCCCTGATGTTTCCTGGCCAGCTGTGGGCTTCGAGGATCTTTTTCATTTCAGTCGTCAAAGTAAGACCGGTATCATATTTCTTATTGAACTGTGATATGAAATACTCAGCTATTGGGACTATGTCCTCTTTTCTTTCGCGAAGCGGAGGTATCTTAACTGGAATTACGTTGATCCTGTAAAAAAGATCCTCCCTGAAAGTGCCATCCTTAACCTTCAATGCAAGGTCCTTGTTAGTTGCAACTATAAGACGTACGTCGGTCTTTATTAATGTAGTTCCGCCAACTCTCTGTACTTCCCCGGATTCGATGGTCCTTAAAAGTTTTGTCTGAAGTGGAAGGGGCATATCCCCTATCTCATCAAGAAACAAAGTCCCGGCGTCTGCCATTTCAAAGAAACCAGGCTTGCCCTTGGTCAGAGCACCTGAAAATGAACCCTTTTCATAGCCGAAAAACTCTGATTCCAATAGCTCTGTAGGTATAGCTGCACAATTTACAGGAATGAATGGTTCATTTGACCTCTGGCTTTCATTATGTATGAACCTTGAAAGGACTTCCTTGCCTGTTCCAGATTCACCCTGGAGATATACAGTGCTGGTTGTCCATGCGACCCTCTCAAGATAAGAAAGTATTTCAATCATCGCCGGACTTTCAGCAATCACGGCATTCTTGTTTTTGTCCAGACTTCCAATATACTCGATGGCTGACTTGTATCTTCTGGATTTTGCCTTAATTGAATTAAGTTCTTCCAGGTATTTGTCCATAAGGCTTTGTATGCGTATATTTGTGACAGTCATTATTATCTTATGATTTGCATCAAAAATCGGAGTGCAGGTGGAGACCACTCTGTTACCCTCCTTGACTGTAACTATTCCTGTGGTTCTTTCGCCTTTGATTAAAGCATCTCTGACTACAGAGTGATCGTAACGTCCTTCTCTAACCAGGTCATCTACGTTTTTCCCTATCAAATCCTTTTCGGAGCGTCCCATGTTTTCATAAGCTACTGGAGACATATAAGTGATGATTCCCAGGTGATCGGTAACCATTATGCCATCAGATGAATTGTTGAGTACTTCAATCATCTGGTCAAAAGAAATATTGGTATTATTGAACATACGCTTTGGTTCTGCCACCTAATCCCCCCCCTGAAAGAGTATTTGTTAACGAGTAATTGTTTTCAATAAATAATACTATAAGATGAAGAGTTTGTCATGGGATTGTGAAGAAATAGCTGAATTTGGAGGAATTTGCACCTATATTCCTGGGATTAAAATATCAGTGAGATAATGAGTAGCAAAGGAGTGAAATCATATACCAGTTGAAATTTTGGGCATTTTTACCTTAGCACCTGCCAACCATACAGATTTTGACCGATTTTATGATGTTTGATAAAAGCTTGAGTCGATAAAATATTTAAGATAGTCGCAAAAATGCGATTTATGTGTATTTAAAGAAAAAAGTCTACTTTTGTAGACTTTTTTATTGGGCAAAGATATCGATTTCAGAAACCGTTTCTTGAAAATGAGAAAATAGGCTTCTGGTTTTGATAAATCAATAACAATAATCGGCAAATATATTAAATATGTCAATTAAACAGGGAGTCAGTTTTTTGGCACGAGTATTGCTCTATATATAGCGTAAGAAACGAAAAAGAAAATCTTCGGTTGGTCAAATATCAGATACCAAACAATTCAGGAGGTAGTAATGGAAAAGAAGGTAGTAATCACAAGTGGAGCCAGAACTGCGGTAGGAGCATTCATGGGTGGACTCAAGACGGTTCCTGTTCAGCAGCTTGCGGCCAAGGCTATAACGGAGGCGCTCAAGCGATCGAATGACCTTAATCCCGAGCTGGTGGATGAAGTTGTAATAGGTCATGTTGAGTCATCAGGTGAATCACCGAATATCGGAAGAGATGCAGCTCTGCTTGCAGGACTTATATCTGCTCCAGGAAGCTCGGTTAACAGGATATGCGGATCAGGAATGCAGTCAGTTGCAAATGGCCTGATGCTCATACAGACAGGAAATGCAGATGTCGTTGTTGCAGGAGGCGCAGAAAGCCTTTCAAGGGCTCCATTCTATCTTCCTCTTGAGGCGAGATTTGAAGGTCTTAAGATGGGGAACTCAGTACTGAACGATGCCAACAGCACATACCACTACAATGCTCAGCCTGCTCCACAGTATCCAAGGATGCACATGGGAAACACCGCTGAGAACGTGGTAAGGCGTTATTCTATCCCAAGAGAGGATGCCGACAAGTTTGCATTCGACAGCCAGATGAAGGCCAAGGCAGCCATGGAAAGAGGAAGATTCGACAGGGAGATAGTTCCTGTGGAGATTGCTGGAAGAAAGGGTGCAGTAACAGTTGTAGACAAGGATGAGCATCCAAAGCCGGCTACCAACATGGAAGGACTTGCAAAGCTTAGGCCTGCGTTCGAGAAGGAAGGGACAGTAACAGCCGGAAATGCATCAGGACTCAATGATGCCGGTGCTGCAGTTGTAATGATGAGCCAGGAGAAGGCTGATGCGCTTGGACTCGAGGCTTTGGCTGAGGTAGTTGATTTTGCAGTAGTTGCACTTGACCCAAGCGTAATGGGACTCGGACCAGTCTACTCAATAAGAAAGCTCCTTGAAAAGACAGGACTCACCAAGGAAGAAATCGATATATATGAGATCAATGAGGCATTTGCAGGACAGATGCTCGGATGCATGAAGGAACTCGACATGTACCTTGACAGCCCGCTTTACGAGAGGATCAATCCTAACGGCGGAGCAATCGCACTCGGACATCCGCTGGGAGCAACAGGCACAAGGCTTGTCATAACAGCAATGTATGAGCTCATCGAAAAGAACAAGAAGTATGCGATAACCAGCGCCTGCATAGGTGGCGGAATGGGAATAGCAGTACTCTTAAAGAATCCAAAGGCGTAATCAATCTATATATGGAGGATATGAAATGAGATTAGAAGGAAAAGTTGCTGTAGTAACAGGATCAGCAAGAGGATTAGGAAAAGCGATAGTCGAGAGGCTTGCCAAAGAAGGGGCCAAGGTTGTAGTAACAGACGTTAATGAGGAGGGATGTATCAGTACAGCAAACGAAATAATCGCAAACGGAGGAGATGCACTGGCGGTAAAATGCGATGTGACAAGCAGGGAATCGGTTGAGGCACTTGCAGCGGCAATAATTGCCAAGTACGGGAAGATCGACATACTTGTCAACAACGCAGGAATCACAAAGGACTCATCACTAAAGAAGCTCACTGACGCAGCATGGGATGCAGTAATCAACGTAAATCTCAAATCAGTATTCCTTTGCACACAGATCATGAGCAGCTACATGGTAGAGCAGAAGTGGGGAAGGATAATCAGCCTAAGCTCACTTGCAGGAGTGGCTGGAAACTTCGGTCAGACTAACTATTCGGCTTCAAAGGCTGGAATAATAGGTATGACAAGGACCTGGGCAATCGAGCTTGGAAGGAAGAATGTCACAGCAAATGCAATAGCACCTGGATTCATGAACACAGAAATGACAAAGACCATACCTGCTGACATTACAAAGACTCTTCTTGCAGCAATACCTGTCGGAAGAATGGGAGAGCCTGAGGAGATCGCTGCAGCTGTAGTATACCTTGCTACAGAAGAGGCTGGATTCGTAAACGGAGTGACACTCAACATCAACGGCGGAGCATACGTCAACTAAAAAACATAATAAAAATATAGGAGTGATTTATAAATGCTTGGAGTTATAGGATTACTGTCAGCCATAGCAATACTCATATTCTTCGTGTTCAAGGGTTATCATGTACTTCCCGTTTCACTTGTCGCTGCAATGGTTGCAATCGTAACAAACAACGCTGATATCTGGAAGGTTCTTACTGAGGGCTACTCCACATCGCTTAAGAATTTCGTCGGAAACTACATCATCATGTTCTTCCTCGGTGCACTTGTCGGAGAGATACTTCAGCAGAGCGGTGCAGCAAGAACTATAGGAGTTAAGCTTGCTAACGTTTTTGGAAGCAAGAGGGCACTCCTGATAGTCATTCTTACTTCGGTACTGCTTTCATACGGCGGCGTATCAGTATTCGTAATTGTCTTCTCAATATACCCGATAGCACTCTTCCTGTTCAAGGAAGCTGACATTCCTAAAAGACTCATTCCAGGAGCAGTTATGCTTGGTGCAGGATCATTCACTATGACAGCACTTCCTGGAACACCGGCACTTACAAACATCATACCTACCACTTATCTCGGAACTACATCAACTGCAGCACCTGTACTTGGTATCGCAGCAGCTATAACGATGTTTACAGTGGGCTACTTCCTTCTCTCCCTGTATGAAAAGAAAATGAAGGCAAACGGCGAGCACTTCGTACCAGGTCCGAATGACGTGGTCAGAGAGCTTAGTGCTGAGGAAATCAAGGCACTCCCCAGCTTCGGACTTTCGTTAATTCCTCTGATATTCATCATCGGAATAATACTCGGTGAAAGATTCCTTAAGATAGGACTCCCATCGACCTTCACTGTCATAATAGCACTGTTTGCAGGATCACTTGTTGGCTACGGACTTTTCTGGAACAAGATCAAAGAGAAGAAGGAAGCACTCACTACAAGTGGAAACGGAAGCATAAGGGCCATACTCAATACAGCTTCAGTAGTCGGACTTGGCGGAGCAATCAGAATGGTTCCTGCATTCCAGTCCTTCGTAACCTTCGCTACAACAACTTCACTCCCAGCGCTGATTTCAGTTGCATTTGCAGTTAACGTTGTCGCAGCGGTAACAGGATCATCATCTGCAGGTATCACAATATTCATGGAGTCAATGTCAAAGGGATTCCTTGCAAATGGAGTTAATCCTCAGGTACTTCACAGGATAGCTGCAATATCAGCAGGAGTTCTTGACTCACTTCCACATGCAGGCCCTAACGTAACATTCCTTGCAGTAACAGGACTCACATTCAAGGAAGGTTACCCAGGAATATTCATATCCACCTGTATAGTTCCTTTCAGCGGACTTGTTGTTGCAATCATACTTGCTTCAATGGGAATAGTATAAGAAAATCTGTCAGTTCATATGATCCTGGTGCCGGGCCTGATGCCCGGCTGCAGGATCAACGCAAATAAGTTCAAATTATGGAGGTAGAAATGGAAATCAAAAAAGTTGGTGTAGTTGGTTCAGGTGCCATGGGTACTGGAATAGCGCATGTATCTGCGCAGTATGGCTATGAAGTTGTAGTCTATGACATTGCTGAGGCAGCGATTGGAAGATCAAGAGACAACATAGCTGCACTTTTTGACAAGTCAATACAGAAAGGCAAGGCAACTGAAGAGCTTAAGTCAGAGACACTTGGAAGAATGACCTTTACGACTGACATAAATGACATGAAGGATGTTGACCTTGTCATTGAAGCTGTCGTTGAGAACCTTGACCTCAAGATGAAGGTTTTTGCTCAGCTGGACGAGATAGTTAAGCCTGAGGCAATACTTGCTTCCAATACATCGACAATGTCAATCACGAAGCTGGCTACATCAGTAAAGAGGCCTGAATCATTCGCGGGAGTTCATTTCTTCAATCCTGCTCAGGTAATGAGGCTTGTCGAGCTTATAAGAGGTTACTACACAAGCGATGAGACAATCAAGTCCCTTCAGCAGTATGTAAGAACCATCGGCAAGGAATCAATCGAGGTCAAGAAGGACGTTCCTGGGTTTGTTGTAAACAGGCTCATGCTCATCCAGTTCAAGGAAGCTCAGCTCGTATATGAGGAAGGTATAGCTTCACTTGAGGACATTGACAAGGCTATGACGCTTGGACTGAACCATCCGATGGGACCGTTCACACTCATGGACTTTACAGGACTCGACATTTCATATGACTCTCTTGTATACCTCTACAATGAATTCGGTCAGGATAAATGGGCACCTCCAGTATCCTTGAAGAGGATGATAAATGCCGGTCGTCTTGGTAAGAAGACAGGCGGCAAGGGCTGGTTTGACAGCAGCAAGAAATAGGCCTGATGATTCAAGCCCATCTGCATGTTAAAGCTTTGCATCATGTAATTGTTGATTCAGTGGGAAAGGCAAGCGACCAAAAGGCTTGCCTTTCAACATGATGTAGCATTAGAACTGGTTGAAGATTTAGGATTGAAAACAAGCAAAAAATGCAGCTATATAAAATGATGTAAAACATTGAATTATTAGGATTTGACGCCTGGATTTGACAAATAATTATCTAATTGGAAATTATGTAAATGCACAGATAATAAAGGACATACTGTCATGGGAGGTACAAAATGAACAAGCTTTCAAGTGCTAAGGATGCAATCGAGCTCATCAAGGATGGTGACGTGGTTGCGATATCGGGTTTCATGCTTGCAACAGCAGCTGACGAAATCTACGCTACAATCGAGGAAAAATTCCTTTCAACAGGTTCACCAAGAAATCTTACCCTTATGCAGGCAGCAGGCATCTCAGACTATAAGACTGCGGGGACACTCAGACTTACCCATGAGGGACTGCTCAAGAGATACATAACAGGCCATTTTGCAAACAATCAGGGAATGATAAAAATGGTCAATGAAAACAAGATCGAATGCTATAACCTTCCCCAGGGTGTAATCTGCCATCTTTACAGGGCAGCTGCCGCAGGCAAGGTTGGAGAGATCACCAAGGTAGGACTCAACACTTATATGGATCCAAGACAGCTGGGTGCGAAGATGAATTCTGTTACAACTGAAAACATAGTAGAGCTCATCGATATACTTGGCGAAGAGCATCTGCTGTACAAGGCTCCTAAGTTCAATATCGGAATTGTAAGAGGAACTACTGCAGACGAACATGGGAATATCTCCTTCGAAGAGGAATCATCTTATATAGATGCACTTGACATCGCAATGGCTGTAAAGGCATGCGGAGGCAAGGTCATCGTACAGGTAAAGAACTATGTTAACTCGGCTTCTATGCCAAGAAACAAGGTTCACATACCCGGAGTATTCGTAGATAAGATAGTCGTATGCTCCAATGTTGAGAAGCATCACAGGATGACTCCAGGAACTGTATACGACCCAATACTTGCAGGGTACTACAAGCAGGGCGGAACATCGTTCAAGGGAATGGCGCTTGACAACAGAAAGGTAATCGCAAGAAGAGCTGCCATGGAGCTTAATGCAAATGCAGTTGTAAACCTTGGAATTGGAATACCTGAAGGTGTTGCAAGCGTAGCAAATGAAGAGGGATTTGGAAGTGACCTGGTGCTCACCATTGAGTCAGGACTGATTGGTGGAATTCCTCAGGGCGGAAATAGCTTTGGTTCAGCAGTGAATGCATGGGCATCACTTCCTATGACATCACAGTTTGACTTTTACAATGGCGGAGGCCTTGATGTGACATTCCTTGGCTTTGCAGAGATAGACCCTAAGGGGAATATCAATGTAAGCAAGTTTGGTCCAAAGATAGCGGGCTGCGGCGGATTCATCGACATCAGTCAGTGCACAAAGAAGATCGTATTCTGCGGAACTCTTACTGCTGGCGGATTGGTTGAAGAGATAGTCGATGGAAAGCTTGTGATTGTCAATGAAGGAAAACAGAAGAAGTTCCTAGATGACATAGAGCAAATAACCTTCAGCGCAGATATGGTAGCAAAATTCGGACAGGAAGTCCTTATAGTCACTGAAAGATGCGTATTCGAATATGGAGCCGAGGGCCTTACGCTAATCGAAGTTGCTCCGGGCATCGATGTCGAGAAGGACATAATCGGACAGATGGCGTACAAGCCAATGATATCCAAGGACCTTAAGACCATGGATGCGAGGCTGTTCAGCGAAGGACTCATGGGACTCAAGGATGAGCTTAAATAGAAGACTCTCGTTGGATTGAAGGAGTTATCCCTCATTGAGGGAAGATAATTCCTTATGGGTGAAGTATTTGGAGGTAAGTTAAATGCTTGTAGAAAAGAAAGAGGCAATCGGAATTATAACCTTTGACAGGCCTGAAGCTCTAAACGCATTGAATACAAGTGTGCTTTCGGAACTAGAAGAGGCGATTGACCGCTTTGAAAAGGATCTTGAAATCAGGGCGATCATATTGACCGGAAACGGAAAGGCATTCATATCAGGAGCTGATCTTGATGAAATGAAGGACCTTAGAGGCGAAACGGCCAGGGCATTCATTGACAGGGGCACAAGCCTCTTCAGAAGACTTGAGCTGCTTGAATTGCCAACTATAGCGGCAGTGAACGGGTTCTGCTTCGGCGGCGGTCTGGAGCTTGCACTTTGTACTGATATCAGGCTTGCCAGTGATAAAGCCTCATTCTCATTCCCTGAGGCTACTCTGGGCATAATCCCGGGGTTTTCAGGGACACAGAGGCTTCCAAGGACAGTTGGCAAGTCAAATGCCAAAGAGATGCTCTTCACAGGAAAAAGGGTGAAGGCTCAGGAAGCGCTTGAAATGGGACTTGTGAACCATGTATATCCTCTTGAAGAACTGATGGGCAAGGCAATGGAACTCGCTGAGATGATGGTAAAAAACTCACCGAATGCGATAGCGAAGATCAAGATGCTTGTGGAGAAGGGCGTCGACATGGAGCTTGAGGAAGGGATAACACTGGAAAGTGATTATTCCGCACCGAACTTCGAATCCCGGGACCAGATCGAAGGGATAAAGGCATTTTTTGAAAAGAGAAAACCAAATTATAGAAGATAAGGAGAAATAGGTATGAAATTGACTAAAGAGCAAGAGATAATAGTGAAGCTTGCCAAGGATTTTAGCTTGCGAGAGGTAGAACCGCTTGCGGCAGAGATCGATGAGACAGGTGAATATCCTGATGAACTTGTACAGAAGCTTAAGGACACCGGCTTCCTTGGATGCATATTCCCAAAGAAGTACGGCGGATTCGATACTGACTACCTGACATACGCAATGATCGTTGAGGAAGTATCCAAGTACGACGTGGCAACAAGCATGATAATCAGTGGTAACTGCTCACTTTCAGCCGGACCTCTGGCAAAGTTCGGAAACGAACAGCAGAAGGAGAAGTATCTGACAAAGGTCTGCAACGAGGGCATGATAATGGGCTTCGCCCTGACTGAGCCTGGTGCAGGATCTGACGCAGCTGGTGTACAGACTACAGCGGTACTTGACGGAGATGAATGGGTTATCAACGGAAACAAGATATTCATCTCAAGCGCAGGAATAGCAGACCTTTACATAGTAATGGCATCAACTGACAAGTCAAAGGGAACACACGGAATCTCTGCATTCCTTGTTGAGTACCCAACTCCAGGATTCACCATACCTAACTTTGAAAACAAGATGGGTATCAGGGGATCACATACAGGAGAGCTGGTCTTCCAGAATGTAAGGATACCTAAGGAAAACCTTCTTGGAAAGCTTGGACAGGGATTCCAGATTTCGATGCAGGCGCTTGACGGCGGTAGGATAACTGTTGCTGCAAGCTCAGTCGGACTTGCGCAGAGAGCTCTTGATGAAGCTGTAAAGTACTCCAAGGACAGGGCTCAGTTCGGAAAGCCGATATCAAAGAACCAGGGTATTTCCTTCATGCTTGCCGAGATGGAGACAAAGCTTGCGGCAGCAAGGCTTCTTACATATGATGCAGCGGCAAAGAAGGCGGCTGGAGAGCCACATTCACACGAAGCTGCAATGGCAAAGTATTTTGCATCGGAAGTCGCTAACTTTGTAGCGGACAAGGCTGTCCAGATACATGGCGGTTATGGCTATACGAAGGATTATGTTGTTGAAAGGCTATACAGAGATGCCAAGATCCTGGAAATCTACGAGGGAACGACTGAAATCCAGAAGATAGTAATCGCAGGACACGTCCTTAAGAGAAAGTAGGAGGGAATACAATGAAGATACTTGTCTGCGTTAAGCAGGTACCAGACACCACAGAAGTTAAGATAGATCCAGTAAAGGGAACACTTATAAGAGAAGGAGTTCCAAGCATCCTGAATCCTGATGACGCCAATGCAATCGAGGAAGCGCTCAGGATCAAGGACAAATATCCTGAAACGAAGATAACCGTAGTATCCATGGGGCCACCATCCGCAGAGCTTGTCCTGTACGAGTGCATGGGAATGGGAGCTGACGATGCATACCTTATAACCGACAGGGCCTTCGGAGGCTCGGACACATGGGCTACATCGAATGTCATCGCTGAAGCTATAAAGTACCTTGGAACCTTCGACATCATATTCGCAGGAAGACAGGCTATTGATGGAGATACCGCGCAGGTCGGACCACAGATAGCAGAGAAACTTGGAATACCTCAGATAACATATGTGCAGAAGGTTGAAGTAGAAGGCAACAAGCTTGTAGTTGAGAGAAACCTTGAGAACGGCTATGAAGTACTTGAGGCGACTACTCCGATAATGCTTACAGCAATCAAGGAGCTGAACGAGCCGAGACTCATGAACATGAGGGCTATCCATAAGGGCTTCCATGAAGCTGGGATCAAGCAGATCACAAACGCTGAGCTGAAGATCGAACCGGACATGGCAGGACTCAAGGCTTCACCAACGAATGTAAAGAAGACATTCACCCCTGAACTTATAGTCAAGGGCACAAGGATAGAGGGCAATCCAAAGGACGCTGCTAAAGAACTGATCAGGCAGCTCAAGCTGAACCATATAATTTAGTCTTCACGAAAGGAGAAACAGATGAAACTTATCGGAAATAAAGATGAATTTAAAAATGTTTGGGTCTATGCAGAGCAAAGGGAAGGCGAGCTGCAGAAGATAGCCCTTGAACTTGTAGGAGAAGGAAAGAGACTTGCTGACAAGCTTGGAGTGGAGGTATGTGCAGTACTGGTCGGGAAAAACATAGAAGGCCTTTCAGCAAAGCTTTTCGAATTCGGAGCTGACAAGGTATACGTTGTTGAGGATGACCTCCTTGAGCATTACACAACCGATGGGCACACCAAGGTCATAAGTGAGATGATTGATGAGCTGAAGCCTGAAATCATGCTTATAGGTGCAACTAACATAGGAAGAGACCTTGCGCCAAGGATAGCTTCAAGAGTGTCCACAGGTCTTACAGCGGATTGTACTCAGCTCGACATAGAAGCTGAAACAAGGACACTGCTGCAGACAAGACCTGCCTTCGGAGGCAACCTGATGGCTACGATCATCAATACTGAGTTCAGGCCACAGATGTCAACAGTAAGACCTGGAGTAATGGATCCGCTTGAACCTGTAGAAGGAAGAACCGGAGAAATCATAAGGGTAACACCTAATATTTCAGCAGGAGATGTCAGGGTAAAGGTAAGGGAGATCGTCAAGGCAAAGAAGAAGGGCGTTCTGATTGAAGAAGCTCACGTAATAGTATCCGGCGGACGTGCCATGGGAGGTCCTGAGGGCTTCGAGATCCTCAAGCCTCTTGCTGAGAGACTCGGTGGAGAGATCGGTGCATCAAGGGCAGCTGTTGACAGCGGATGGATCGAGAAGAGCCACCAGGTCGGACAGACTGGAAAGACAGTAAAGCCTGTCATATACATTGCCTGCGGAATTTCAGGTGCAATCCAGCACCTTGCGGGAATGAAGGATTCTGATGTCATCATAGCGATAAACAAGGACCCTGAGGCTCCGATATTCAAGATAGCAAACTACTCTATCGTCGGTGACTACAAGGAAATCGTACCGGCGCTTGTGGAAATGCTTGGAGAGAAGAACTAATAAGAGCTATTGGAGATGAAGTAATGGTTGAATATAAACCAAAAGGACTATTTTTTGAAGATTTTGAAGTAGGTCAGGAATTCGCAACAACAAGAAGGACAGTAACAGATGGTGACGTTGTCAATTTTGCCTGCCTTACAGGTGACTTCAATCCTATCCATATCGATGAGGTCACAGCATCAGAAGGTCCCTTCAAGAAAAGGATAGCCCATGGGCTCCTTGGGGTTGCAATAATGAATGGACAGATGAACCAGCTGGGAATCTTCGAGGGAACTACTATCGCCAAGGCTGAAGACACGAACAGGTACAAGGCACCGATATTCATCGGCGACACAGTCAGCACACTGATCAAGATAGTCGGAGTAAAGCCAAGCACCAAAGGCGGAAAAGGAACTGTTCTTGCCGATACATACCTCATCAACCAGAGAGGCGAAGTAGTGACCGAGAGCAGCAATGTGATTCTTATAAAAGGACGAAAGTAACCAGGATGGGAGCGTCCTGAACAAGGCGGGAACCGTATATGTGACAACATAACGGTTACCCGATGTATATGCAGCGTACAGACAACAATATTACAGGGGGTATAGAAATGAAACTTATAAGCCAGGAAAAGGCAGCAAAGCTGATCAAGGACGGCGACACAATATTTACCTCATCATTCGGTATGAACGGATTCCCGGAGGAGTTCGCGATATCTCTTGAGAAGAGGTTCCTTGAAACAGGTAATCCTGTCGGACTAACATATTACAATGCAGCAGCAAGCGGAAACTTCGGTGAAAAAGGTGTAGCACATCTGGCCCACGAAGGCCTTCTGAAGAGAATTGTAACAGGGCATTTCGGAGCAGCCGGACCGGCAATGCAGAAGCTGATAGCTGAAAACAAGGTTGAAGCCTATAACTTTCCTCAGGGAGTGCTTGCACAGGTGCCGAAGTACATAGCATCAAAGAAGCCTGCCTACATAACAAGGGTAGGTCTCGGGACATTCATAGACCCAAGGCTTGAGGGCGGAAAGTCCAACGAGGCAGCAAAGGAGGACCTTGTAGATATAATCGAAATCTATGGCGAAGAGTACATGATGTACAAGATTCCGAAGGTTGATGTTGCAGTCATTAGGGGAACCTATGCTGATGAAAACGGCAACGTCACTACTGAGGACGAAGCGATTCTTACAGATCCTATAGCTGTTGCAACAGCTGCAAAATCCTGTGGCGGAATTGTAATAGCCGAGGTAAGGGCCATTGCAAAGGCGGGATCGTTCCATCCGAAGCAGATAAAGGTTCCAGGACTCATGGTTGACTATATTGTCATTGCTCAGCCTGAGAACCACAGGCAGACATCAGGAACCATCTTCAATCCTGCTTTCTCAGGTGACCTGAAGATACCTATGCACTCAATGCCGAAGATGCCTCTTACCGAGAGGAAGATCATAGCAAGAAGAGCCGCAATGGAGCTTGTGCCACATGCTGTCGTAAATGTCGGAGTTGGAATTCCGGATGGGGTTCCGACGGTAGCCAATGAGGAGGGGATGAGCCATGAGCTCAGCTTCGGTACAGAGGCAGGGGTGATCGGCGGAGTACCTGGGCAGGGTCTTGATTTCGGAAGCGCATACAATCCTGATGCTCTCATAGAGCATCCTCAACAGTTCGACTTCTATGACGGCGGCGGAATCGACGTTACCTTCCTTGGACTTGGTGAGTCTGATTACAATGGTAATGTAAATGTAAGCAAGCTTGGCGGAAAGCCTGTAGGAGTCGGCGGATTCGTAAACATCACACAGAATGCCAAGAAGGTCGTATTCTGCGGAACATTCACAGCTGGCGGACTGAAAGAAGAGATAAAAGACGGAAAGCTTGTCATCCTGCAGGAAGGCAAGGCAAAGAAGTTCAGGAACAAGATCGACCAGGTTTCGTTCTCTGGAGCGATCTCAACAAAGAACAACCAGCCGGTCCTTTATGTAACTGAAAGAGCCGTCTTCGAGCTTAACGAAGGGAAGCTTACACTTATTGAGATAGCACCTGGAATTGACCTCGAGAAGGACATATTTGCACAGATGGAGTTCAAGCCGGAAATCGCAAAGGAACTCAAGACAATGGACATCGACATGTTCCAGGAGGCCTGGGGTGGACTTAAGAGTATAGTGCACTCCAAGAACAAATAGACTCCTTATGATAATTGATGAAGGGTTGCCGTAAATGGCGGCCCTTCATTTCCATGTGGATAAAACTCTTCCATTAATCATTTCTGGATAACAGATTATCAATTTGTATCTGAATTGAGTACTGAAGAATCACGGAAAGACGCGATCCGTTGACAGTTCTGAATGGCCGGGCCTATAATGTTATCAATTGAATTTTTAGATCGCGGGCAAGACCTGTGGTCTGGCTGGAGGAACATATGAAGGAAAGGTCATTTGACGAGATAAATGAGAAGATCAAGTCAGGAACGGTCGTAGTCTGCACAGCAGAAGAACTCATTGCCCTTGTGGATGAGGTGGGACTTGAGAAGGCATACGAGAAGGTTGACGTGGTTACTACAGGCACCTTCGGCCCCATGTGCTCATCAGGGGCATTCCTGAACTTCGGGCATTCTGATCCGCCCATAAGGATGGAGAAGATAATGCTGAACGGAGTTGAGGCTTATGGAGGACTTGCAGCTGTGGATACCTATATCGGCGCTACAGCGGAGTCGGAGGACAGAGGCTATGAATATGGAGGAGCCCATGTCATTTGCGACCTGATAGACGGAAAGGAAGTGGTGCTTGAGGCTCACGGCAAAGGGACGGACTGCTATCCTGCAAAGAGCGTGAGGACGAGGCTTACCCTGTCGGACCTCAACGAAGCATACCTTTACAATCCGAGGAATGCATACCAGAATTATTCGGCAGCGACGAACACATCGGGAAAGGCGCTGCACACATATATGGGGACACTGCTTCCAAAGACTGGCAACGTGACTTATTCCACCAGCGGAGAGCTCAGCCCGCTCCTTAAGGATCCGGGACTTAGGACCATAGGTGTCGGAACAAGGATATTGGTCGGCGGGGCTGTAGGGTATGTTGCCTGGAATGGAACACAGTGCAAGACATCAGCACCTAAGAGCGAAAACGGGACTCCGATGACGCCTGGAGCAACGCTTGCTGTTGTTGGAGAGCTGAGGGAAATGGACACGAAATATATCAACCCTGCAGTGTTCAAAGGGTATGGAACGTCTATGAATGTGGGAATCGGAATACCAATACCTGTTATTGACATGGATATCCTGAGGGCCTGTGCTGTGACGAACAGGGAAATAACCACCAATATAGTGGACTACTCCGTGCAAAGCAGGTCAAAGCCTGTCATAAAGACAGTTACCTATGAGGAGCTTCAGAGCGGCAGGGTCGAGATTGATGGAAAGGAAGTCAAGACATCACCGACCTCAAGCATAAGGAAGGCAAGGGAGATCGCAGAGAACCTCAAGAAGCTGATTCTTGAAGGTGAATTCCTGCTTGAAGAGCCTGTAAAATTCTTTAAGAAGGATGCCGGAGTGAAGGCCATGAAGGATCCTGAGGAGGTAAGGAGATGAAGACGAAGCTTTTCATGAAGTTTCCGCCCAATGTTACAAATACACCGGTAACCTACCAGTTAGTCAAGAAATTCGACCTGAAGTTCAACATACTGAAGGCTGAGATTGATTACAACCTTGTAGGGATCATCCTGTACGATATCGAGGGAAAGGCCGGCAATATTTCAGATGCCATGGATTATGTGAGGTCACTCGGGATAGAGTGCGACATGGCGCCTTCAGGGATCGTTGTAAGCGAGACACTCTGCAATGATTGCGGACTTTGTACCTCAGTATGTGCGATCAATGCCTTGTCAATTTCAGGGCCGGATTGGAAGCTTAGCTACGACGCCGGTAAATGCATAGGCTGCAACCAGTGCATACCTGTGTGCCCTACAAGGGCGATAACCCACGGACTATACGAAGAGATTGGGGCCTGAATTGTACGAGGAGAGGTCCTACAGGGGTATCATAGGATCTGACCTCAAGCGGATGACGGTCATCGATGAGGAGTCAGACCTTGATATTCAGTACAGCGGAGAGCTTGAGGGAACAGAGAAGGAGCTTTCTGACCTGAGGAATGTACTGAAAAGCCATATCCTGAAGGAGCCGGAATTTCTCATAAGCCTTACCCCGATAGGTGCGAAGGATGATGAGGAACCGATGGTCTCACATATGAAGAGGGCGGCTGAAAAGGCTGGAGTCGGTCCCATGGCAGCCGTTGCGGGAGCGGTAGCTGAATACCTCGCAAATATGCACCCCGACTGCGAAGACCTGATAATTGAGAATGGCGGAGACCTGTACGTAAGAAGCTCAAGGGACATCAGGGTCCTTATCTATGCCGGAAACTCAGTGCTGTCCAACCGGATCGCACTGGAGGTGAGGTCTTGTGACACGCCGCTTGGCATCTGCACGTCCTCAGGGACTGTCGGCCACTCGCTGAGCTTCGGAAAAGCTGATGCTGTTGTCATAGTCGCGAAGGATACTTTGCTCGCGGATGCTGCTGCTACTGCCACAGCCAACAGGATAAGTGCTGAGGAGGACATACAGGGAGCCCTTGATTTCGCGTCAGGTATTGACGGGGTCCTCGGTGCGGTTGCGGTGATAGGTCCAAAGATTGGATTCTGGGGGAATATTAAAGTGGTGCCTGTGCGGCCTTAGGCTGCTAAGGCACCACTACTGCTTTCATTGCATTGATAATCAAAAGAATGTAAGATTGAGTTAGGGCGCTGTTTCTTGGGAATCACTTAAAACAGGAGTTAGATATATAATGGAAGAGTTGTTTTGGGAAGTGCACACAGGCCTTAAGAGAGAGGCTCCGGGAAGTGAGGAGTCTACACTCAGGGCTTTGGGCAAGGTAGACCTTAAGTCTTTGGAACCTGAGGTCCTTGATATCGGCTGCGGACCCGGAGACCAGACCATAGCCATAGCGAAGAGCGTGAGGAATGCAAGGGTCACGGCAGTAGATACACATGAGCCATTTCTTTATGAGCTTGTCAAGCGGGCGGATAAATCAAGGGTGCTTGATCGGATAGAGCCACTGAAGGTATCGATGTTGGAAATGGCTTTCCCCAATGAACGCTTCGACCTTATCTGGGCTGAGGGCTCGGCATACATAATGGGCTTTGGGAATGCGCTTAGGTCCTGGAGGCGATTGCTGAAGGAAGGTGGATTCATGGGCTTATCAGAGCTTTCCTGGCTCACTGAAGCTGCATCGGATGAGGCAAGGGAGTTCTGGAGCGTTGGGTATCCTCTTATGAAGCACATGGATGAGAACAGGAAGCTTATAGAGGAGGAGGGCTATGAACTTATTGAAATGTTCATACTGCCTGAATCCGACTGGTGGGAAAGCTACTATGATCCCATGGAGTCAAGGATAGATGAGCTTAAGGTGAAATATAAGGATAAGCCGGAAAGTCTGGCTGTCCTTGAAGGCGAAATGGAAGAGATCAGTATGTTCCGTAAACATTCGGACGAGTACGGGTATGTATTCTATATCATAAGGAAGAACTGACTGGAGGTGACCACATATGGCGACACTCAGGGAAAAGGTTGAAGCCTTTTGCAATGAGAAGGGTCTTTTGGAGAGAGACGACAGGGTGCTTGCGGCCTTTTCTGGAGGAAGCGATTCGCTCTGCATGCTGAATATCCTGATGGAGCTTAAAGACAAATATGGACTCAAGGTGGGTGCTGCCCATATCAACCATCTGCTGAGAGGTGATGCATCGGACGCAGACGAGGAGTTCTCCCGGGCTGCCTGTGACAGGCTTGGCATACCCTTCTACTGTCTCAGGAAGGATGCGGACAGCTATGCAGCTGAAAGAGGAGTGTCAACTGAGGTTGCAGGCAGGGAAATAAGATATTCATTCCTTTCCGAGGTCATGGAAAGGGAAGGCTACAACAGGTGCGCAACAGCCCACAACCTGAACGACCAGGGGGAGACAGTGCTTCTGAACCTTATAAGGGGGACAGGATTGTCAGGGCTCACCGGAATAAGTGCAAGGCGGGATGTATTCATAAGGCCCCTTCTTTCAACGCCAAGGCAGGAGATAGAGGATTACCTGAAAGACCTTGGACTTGAGGGGAGAAAGGATGCAACCAATGAGGAGAACAATTACTCAAGGAACAAGCTGAGGAATGTGATAATCCCCTATATCAGGGAGAACTTCAATGAGGACTTCTCTGCGACGGTATACAGGATGGCTGAGCTTCTTGAGGAAGACAGCATTTATATCGAGGGACGCGCAAGGGACGCCTGCGACAGATACATCCTTGAGAAGAGCTATGAGACAATGATAAGGAAGGAAGCCTTCAGGCTTGAAAAGGCCATACTGAACAGGGTGGTGCTTTCAGCAGTAAGGATGGTAAAGGGTGACACAGTCAACATAGAGAAGATCCATGTGGACAAGATAGTAAGGCTTCAGGGCGGAGAGACCGGAAAGATCATCGACATCAAGGATGACATCACAGCCTATAACAACTACGGAGATGTCTATATCAGGCGCAAGGGTACTTCAATTGACCCCAGCATCCTGAGCCCGCTCAAGGAGAAGTCATACAATGTCCCGGGTACCTACTATATAGGGACCCTCAGGGTGAAGTTTGATATACTTGACTCCATACCTCCAAAGAAGGACCCCTGCTGCAGGTATTTCGACCTGGATTCGACAGGAAGAAGGATAAAGATCAGGAACAGGGTCCATGGGGACAGGGTCAAGCCGCTTGGTATGGCAGGCTACAAGAAGGTGAAGGATATCTTCATAGACAGGAAGATCAAAAGGGACCTGAGGAACAACCTTTTAGTTTTCTTAAAGGATGATGAGATATTCTATATAGAAGACACGGTCACAGGAGAGGACTTCAAGGTGACGGACAAGACGGAGAAGGTCCTTTCGGTAGGCATATTCAAGGAGGAAACTGATGATAGTAAATGATGTTAAGGAGATCCTGATAGGCAAAGAGGAGCTAAATGCAAAATGCAGGGAGCTAGGCGCGTTGATAAGCAAGGACTATGCAGGAAGAGACCTTGTTCTTGTGGGGATTCTTAAGGGTTCGGTAGTATTCATGACTGACCTCATGAAGGAGATAACGATACCCGTAATGCTGGATTTCATGGCAGTATCAAGCTACGGGGCTGATACGAAGAGTTCAGGGGTAGTAAAGATAATAAAGGACCTTGACATGGATGTCGAAGGAAAGAGCATCCTGATAGTCGAAGACATCATCGATACAGGGCTTACACTGGGATATCTTGTTGAGTACCTCAGGGCAAGGAAGGCTTCATCGATAGAGATAGTTTGCCTTCTCGACAAGAAGGAGAGAAGGAAGGTAGAAATACCAGTTAAGTACAGGGGTTTCGATGTTCCTGATGAATTCATCATAGGTTATGGCATTGACTATGCTGAGATGTACAGGAATCTCCCTTATGTGGCTTCTTTGAAGGAAGAGGTATACAAAAAATAGAGGTTCAGGGAATGTTAACATAAAATTCCTGAATATCTATTCTATTGGATACAATTTTATTTTACAATATAGGCAGACCCTATAGTTTAGGGCAATGCTATTACGAAAGGAAGGCCGGGTGTATTCCTGGCCATATGGAGATAGATATGAACACCAAGCAAAGAATGCCAGCAGGGTTCACCTGGATTGGAATACTCCTGTTATTCATGATCGCATCCTTCCTCTTCTCTAATTCCGAACAGAACCTGAACCAGGTGTCATTTGACAAGTTCAAGACCGATTACAGGTCAGGCAACATTAAGGAGATAGAGGTCAGGGATGACGGGATGACCATAAGGGGTGTACTTCAGGATGGGACCGAGTTCACTACCGTAGCATCAGCTGAAAGGCTTGACAGCTTCCTTGCAGACGAAGGCAGGGATGATGTCATTGAAAAATACAATCCGGTACAGACCACTGACATGTGGTCGATAATCCTGCCGATGGGCGGAATACTCATCGTTGTTGGATTCCTGTTCTTCTTCATGAACCAGCAGAACCAGCAGAACGGCGGTGGCGGAGGAAACAGGAATGTGATGAATTTCGGAAAGAGCAGGGCGAAGATGGCCAATCCGGAAAACAAGAGCGTTACCTTCAAGGATGTAGCAGGAGCTGAGGAAGAAAAGTACGAGCTTCAGGAAGTCGTGGATTTCCTGAAGAACCCGAAGAAATATATCGACCTTGGTGCAAGGATACCAAAGGGAATACTCCTCGTCGGACCTCCTGGAACAGGAAAGACCCTTCTCGCCAAGGCGGTTGCCGGTGAAGCGGGAGTGCCGTTCTTCAGCATTTCAGGTTCTGACTTCGTCGAGATGTTCGTCGGTGTAGGAGCTTCAAGGGTAAGGGACATGTTCGACCAGGCCAAGAAGAACTCACCATGCATAATCTTCATAGATGAGATCGATGCTGTCGGTAGAAAGAGGGGAGCAGGCCTCGGCGGCGGGCACGACGAGAGGGAGCAGACACTGAATCAGCTTCTTGTCGAGATGGACGGCTTCGGGATAAATGAAGGGATAATAATGGTCGCTGCGACCAACAGACCTGACATACTGGATACAGCGCTTCTGAGACCAGGAAGGTTTGACAGGCAGATAGTAGTAGGTTTCCCTGATGTCAGGGGACGTGAAGAGATACTGAAGGTCCATGTAAGGAACAAGCCGCTTGCTGATGACATAAAGCTTGATGTACTTGCGAAGATGACCTCGGGCTTCACTGGTGCTGACCTTGAGAACCTTGCAAACGAAGCTGCACTTCTGGCAGTAAGGGCAGGCAGGAAGTTCATCACCATGGTGGAGATGGAAGAAGCCATAACAAGGGTAATCGCAGGAACAGAAAAGAAATCAAGGGTGGTATCGGAAAAGGAGCGAAAGCTTACTGCATACCACGAAGCCGGCCATGCGATTATAGGAAGGCTCATGCCGGACCTTGACCCGGTACATCAGATAAGCATAATACCGAGAGGGATGGCCGGAGGCTACACCATGCACCTTCCTTCAGAGGACAGGAGCTACATGTCCAAGACCAGGCTCGAGCAGATGATGGTGTCGCTGCTTGGAGGAAGAGTCGCGGAGAAGCTTATCATCCATGACATATCAACAGGGGCAAAGAACGATATAGACAGGGTCTCAAAGATCGCAAGGTCAATGGTCATTGACTACGGAATGAGTGATGTTGTGGGCACCATATCCTTCGGCGAGGGTGAAGAGGTATTCATAGGAAGAGACTTCTCCAAGTCAAAGACCTTCAGCGAGAAGACAGGCCAGATCATTGACGACGAGGTCAAGAAGCTTGTTGACAAGGCTTACGAAAAGGCGGAAGAACTGCTGTCAGAGAATCTGGACAAGCTTCATCTGGTAGCCCAGACGCTGCTTGAGAAGGAAAAGATCGAGGCTGACGAGTTCGAGTCGCTGTTCACAACCGGCAAGCTTCCTGAAAAGAAAGAGCAGCCGGCTGATGCACAGGCGAAAAAGGAAATGAAGAAGAACGACAGCATGCCTGAAGAAAGGCCTGTTGTAAAGGACCTGACTGGTGCAGGACCGATTGCGGAAGCATGATGAATCGAGGATGGAGCCTGTTCCGGCGGCGGAGCATGTTCCATCCTTTCTCTTTTGCCCAAAGGTGTCCTGAACATTTTGCGGGGGACGTCCAAACTAATTGAAACGCAATTGACCTCATGGATAAAATCAAGGAGCTGATTGAGATGAAGGGGATACTTAAGGTTTCCGGGAGGGTAGTCTATCTGGTACTCACGAGCCTCACAATAATCGTTGCAGGCAAAGGGAATGTATTCCTCGGTGATCCGATTGGAATCACATATCTTGTGCTCTGGAATTTATGGTGGACCGTGACCTTCCTTGGAAGAAGGCAGGGCAGTGAAACAAGGTATGACAAGAGGCAAAGGGCTTTGGTCCTGGCTTTATCACTTATCTCAGTTCCTTGGCTGATTATCGCTCCGCCATGGGAGTATTCGAATTTCGATGGGCCGATTGCAAGGGACGGTATCTTATCCTATGCTGGCTTAATGATGTTTGCAATTGGGATCCTTGTTCAGGCGATCGCCATGTGTCAATTGAGAGGCTCGTATACAGTGAGGCTTGGAGTTCAGCCCGAACAGAGGCTTGTAACAGGAGGATTGTATAGGATAGTGCGTCATCCCGGGTATCTCAGCTATTTGCTTTCAATTGCCGGAATAGGTCTTGCAATGTGCAGCTTGCTGACCTTCTTGCTCTTGTTCATCGTGATTATCTTCCTGGTAAAAAGGATTCATGAAGAGGAGAAAATGCTGATTGCAGAGTTCGAGGGCAGGTACGCTGAATACATGAAAAGGACAAAGAGGCTAATTCCATTCATCTATTGAATTGAATGGTTTTAGCTGGACCTGCAAACAGATGAATCTTTTATCGCGGGACATGTGTTTTCTTTGCAGGGATTTATTCACAAAATTGTCTTCGTGCTGAAATCATAGATTAAGTTTGACTTTATGCATGGTATAATTGAGGCAATAGAACTGAAAGGGGAGAAACACTTGGAAAATGGATTGAAGGCAGGAATCAAGGGATCTCTGATAATGACAGTAACTGAAAATGATACAGCGGCTGCGCTTGGTTCCGGAAACATAAGCGTATTCTCGACTCCTTCGATGATAGCGCTTATGGAGAAGACATCAAGGCTTAGCGTGCAGGAGCTTTTGGACAGCACCAAGACAACGGTAGGCACAAAGGTGGCAATATCCCATCTAAAGGCTTCGCCGGTTGGAAGCGAGGTACTGTGCGAATCGCTTCTTACTGCGGTCGACGGCAGAAGGCTTGAGTTTACAGTGACAGCATGGGTTGATGGCGAAAAGATCGGCGAAGGCACTCATGAGAGATTCATAGTCGATGAAGTCAAATTCCTTTCATCAGTGTACAAGAAGTAGGAGGACTTAAACTATGAAGAGCGACATTCAGATAGCCCAGGAAAGCAGAATGCTGCCCATACGAGATATTGGCGCTTCACTCGGACTTTCAGAGGATGACCTTGAATATTACGGGAAATATAAAGCCAAGATATCCCTGGATGTTCTTTCTGAGAGGCAAGGCAGGGAGGACGGCAAGCTCATACTTGTTACTGCTATAAACCCTACACCTGCGGGAGAAGGTAAATCCACTGTTACCGTAGGTCTTGGCCAGGCACTCAACAGGCTCGGAAAGAAGGCGGTTATTGCACTAAGGGAACCATCCATGGGTCCCGTATTCGGTGTCAAGGGCGGAGCTGCCGGCGGAGGATATTCCCAGGTCGTCCCTATGGAGGACATCAACCTTCATTTCACTGGTGACATGCATGCGATAACTTCTGCAAACAATCTGCTTGCGGCAGCAATCGACAACCATGTACACCAGGGGAATGCCTTAGGGCTTGATATCAGGAGGATAACCTGGAAGAGGGCAATGGACATGAACGACAGGGCTCTTCGTGATGTCATAGTCGGCCTCGGAGGAAAGCCAAACGGCTACCCCAGGGAAGATGGCTTCATGATAACTGTGGCTTCTGAGATAATGGCCATACTGTGCCTGTCCACATCCCTCATGGACCTCAAGGAGAGGATGGGAAGGATCGTAATTGGCTACGACCTTAAGGGAGAACCGGTATTCTGCAGGGACCTGAAGGTGGAGGGAGCTATGGCGCTTCTCATGAAGGATGCCATAAAGCCTAACCTGGTCCAGACACTTGAGAATACTCCTGCAATAATCCACGGGGGCCCATTCGCGAACATCGCCCATGGCTGCAACAGTATCCTTGCGACAAGGACCGCTCTTAAGCTTGGAGAGTACGTCATAACTGAGGCTGGCTTCGGTGCTGACCTTGGTGCGGAGAAGTTCCTTGACATCAAGTGCAGGTTCGGAGGCTTGAAGCCCAAGGCAGTAGTCATTGTAGCTACGATCAGGGCACTTAAGCTCCACGGCGGGGTTCAGAAGGCTGACCTTTCACACACTGATGTCGAAGCTCTTGCCAGAGGAATAGTCAACCTTGAGAAGCAGATCGAGAACATACAGGGTTTCAGGCTGACTCCCGTAGTGGCACTGAACAGATTTGGAACTGACAGTGAGGAAGAGATTGCCTTCATTAAGGAATTCCTTGCAGGGAAGGGTATTGAAGTAGCTCTGACAGAGGTATGGGAAAAGGGCGGCGAAGGCGGACTTGACCTTGCGAAAAAGGTCATCGAGGCTGCCGACAGGATGGAAGGCGATTATGAAGTCCTTTATGGCACTGAAGCTCCAATAAGGGAAAAGATAGATACGATCGTAAGAAAGATATATGGTGGAAAGAGCGTTGCCTATTCAGCCACTGCCGACAAGCAGATACAGGAGCTTGAAAAGTTCGGACTGGACAAAAAGCCGATATGCATGGCGAAGACGCAGTACTCACTGTCAGACAATCCCAAGCTTCTGGGAAGGCCTGAAGGCTTCGAGGTAAAGGTAAATGAGGTAAGGGTATCAAACGGGGCAGGCTTCATCGTATGTCTCACAGGAGACATAATGACTATGCCGGGTCTCCCGAAGGTGCCTGCGGCTGAAGTCATGGATATCGACGAAGATGGAAATATAGTAGGCTTGTTTTAATTGATTTTGAAGGGACCTTTTCAGGTCCCTTTTCAATTCAAGTTGAAGCCAAACATGGAAAAATACAGAACATAGTGTTAAGTTTTGAGAAAATATTTGCCGTAGTTGGTAAAAGTGCCTGATTTACTTGACAATTAGTGAATCCTTGCTAAAATTATATTGTTAAAAACAAATGACATCTATATGCACTGAGATAGACATAGCAGCTTTTTCGAGCTGCTTTTAGATTTATATTGGGGAGGATGCGGTATTTTGATACTCTTGGTTGACGTTGGAAATACCAACATAGTTATAGGTATTCACGATGGCAATGATATCATTGCTGATTTCAGGCTGGCAACAGATTCTAAGAAAACGTCAGATGAAATGTCCATACAGGTAGTTGAACTGTTCAGGATGAACGGTATAAGCGTATCGGACATAACGGGAGTAATCATCTCATCGGTTGTTCCGAATGTCATGTATTCTCTTGAGAACATGATAAGGAAGACATTCAATATCCATCCCATGATCGTCGGTCCCGGACTCAAGACAGGCATGAACATAAAGACCGACAATCCCAGGGAAGTCGGAGCTGACAGGATCGTAAATGCAGTGGCTGCATATGAGAAATACAAGAGGAGCATGATCCTCGTTGATTTCGGAACAGCTACCACATTTGATGCTGTCAAAGGCACCGGTGTATATATCGGCGGTGCGATCCTTCCCGGAATAAAGATCGCTGCAGACGCACTATTTGAAAGGGCTGCGAAGCTCCCAAGGATAGAGCTCGTCACACCGGAGAAGGTAATAGGAAAGAATACCGTGACCTCCATGCAGTCGGGAATAGTCCTTGGCTATATAGGCAGCATTGAGTATATTATTAAGATGATGAAGAAGGAAATGGTGGAAGAGGGCGAGGAAGAGCCGCTTGTAATAGCTACCGGCGGATTGTCCAGAATGATTTACAATGGCACGGACTCCATCGATCTCCTTGAACCCGGACTGACCCTGGAGGGGCTGAAGATAATTTATGATAAAAATAGGAAAGAAGACCGTTGATACCAGGGTATTCCTGGCACCGATGGCCGGAATCACGGATATCTCCTACCGCGAGATAGTAATGGATAGGGGCTGCACCATGGCATTCACTGAAATGGTGAGCGCCAAGGCACTCCATTATGGAAGCGAGAACACGAGGGAGCTATTGAGGATCTCAGACAAGGAAAAGAACATCGCTGTCCAGCTTTTCGGAAGCGAGAAGGATATCATGGCAAGGATGGCTGCAAAGCTCAGCGAAAATGAGGACATAGTTCTCATTGACGTGAACATGGGCTGCCCTGCGCCGAAGATAGTGAAGAACGGCGAAGGTTCGGCTCTGATGCAGGACCCTAAGAAGGCTCAGGATATCATCAGGGAGATAAAGAAGGCCACGGACAAGCCTGTTACCTGCAAGACCAGGAGAGGCTTCGGCATGGGAGACGAGACAGCACTTGATTTTGCAAAACGGATGGAGGATGCGGGAGCCGACATGATCACAATTCATGGAAGGTTCAGGGAGCAGTACTACACAGGCAAGTCGGACAGGTCGATAATAAGGAAGGTCAAGGAAGCCCTTTCCATACCTGTAATAGGGAATGGCGACATATTCACCGGGCAGGATGCCCTGGACATGTTCAGTGAGACGAAGTGCGACGGAATAATGGTTGCAAGGGGAGTGCTTGGAAATCCCTGGATATTCGAGGAGATTGAAAGTGCGCTTCAAGGCAAGGATTACAAAAGGCCGGAGCAGGAAGAAGTCATAGGTATGGCAATCAGTCACTACAGGAATGCAATAAGGCATGACGGTGAACGCAAGGCTGTCAGGGAAATGAGGAAGCACCTGGGATGGTACCTGAAGGGCATGAAGAACAGCACAGACCTGAAGGTAAGGATCAACACGGAAGAGGATCACGAGGCAGTAATCCATCTTCTTGAGGAATATAGAGAATCTATGAAGCTCAAGGTGATAGCTTAATTTGACTTAAGATGTCAGCTGAATTATAATATTAAATTAAATGGAAATAGAGGGGAGTAAGAAATGAGCGAGGCTAAAAAGTACATCATGACTTACGACGGTGTGAGGAAGCTCGAGACAGAACTCGAATACCTCAAGACTGTCAGAAGAAAAGAGATAACAGAGAAAATCAAGGTGGCACTGGGATATGGGGATCTGAGCGAGAATTCAGAGTATGATGAGGCTAAGAATGAGCAGGCCTTCGTAGAGGGCAGGATCGGACAGCTTGAAAACATGCTCAAGAATGCAAGCGTCATAGACGAGAGCGAAGTATCCGTAGACAGCGTAAGCGTCGGATGCACAGTCAAGGTATATGACTATGAGTTCGAAGAGGAAGTGGAGTACGGTATAGTAGGTTCCACTGAGGCTGATCCGCTTAACTTCAAGATCTCCAATGAATCTCCGGTAGGAGCAGCCCTGATGGGACATAAGGTGGGAGACGAAGTCGTTGCTGAGGTACCTAACGGTACGAGCAAGTTCAAGATCATAGAAATAGGAAGAGAGTAGGTGCGATAATTGTCTAATGAGGAAATGAGCCTCAAGGAGCTGCAGGACAATCTGTCCGAGCAGGAAGCCCTTAGAAGGGAAAAGCTGAAGGAGCTGCAGGAACAGGGGAAGGATCCATTCGACGTATATAAGGTCGTTAGGACGCATAATTCCAAGGACATCAAGGAGAACTTTGCATCCCTTGAAGGCGTAGAGATAACCACTGCCGGAAGACTTATGAGAAAAAGGGTCCAGGGCAAGGCGGGATTCTCAGACATCCACGACAGGGAAGGCAAGCTTCAGATATATATCAAGCTTGACAATGTCGGTGAAGAGAAGCTCAAATTCTTCAAGACTTTAGACCTTGGCGACTGGATAAGCGTCAAGGGCACTGCCTTCGTAACAAAGACCGGTGAGATCACCCTCGAGGTCACTGACTTCGAGCTCATATGCAAGTCACTCAAGCCGCTGCCGGACAAATGGCATGGTCTTAGCGACCCTGACATGAGATACAGGCAGAGGGAAGTTGACATCATCTCCAATGAGGTGGTTAAGGAGACTTTCATAAAGAGAACAAGGATTATCAGAGAGATAAGGTCGTTCCTCGATGAAAAGGGATATCTTGAGGCTGAGACTCCCATACTCTCCCCTATTGCAGGAGGAGCAGCAGCAAGGCCGTTCATTACGCACCATAATTCTCTTGATATAGACATGTATCTCAGGATCGCTACAGAGCTCTACCTTAAGAGGCTCATAGTGGCAGGATTCGAGAAGGTATATGACATGGGCAAGAACTTCAGGAATGAAGGCGTAGATTACAAGCATAATCCGGAATTCACCATGATCGAGCTTTATGAGGCTTATGCCGACTACAACGACATGATGGTTCTCACTGAGGAGCTTGTTTCATCAGTAGCGAAGAAGGTTCTTGGAACCACTGTTATAAACTACCAGGGAACCGAGATCGACCTGACTCCTCCATGGAACAGGAAGACCATGGTTGAGCTCGTCAAGGAGTACGCAGGAGTGGACTTCGATGCCATAGGCAGCGATGAGGAGGCTCATGCTGTTGCAAAGGCTCATCACCTTGCTGACGAATTCAAGAAGGACCTGAAGGATACTACCAAGGGTGACATCCTGAATGCCATGTTCGAGAAGTATGCCGAGGAGCATCTGATACAGCCAACCTTCGTATGTGACTATCCTGTCGAGATCTCTCCGCTCACAAAGAAGAAGAGAGGGAATCCGACATTCACCGAAAGGTTCGAAGGATTCATATTCGGAAGAGAGATATGCAACGCATACTCAGAGCTTAATGACCCTATAGTCCAGAGGGACAGGTTCAACCAGCAGGCTAAGGAAAGGGATCTGGGAGACGACGAGGCATACATGATCGATGAAGAGTTCATGAGCGCCCTCGAGACCGGAATGCCACCTACAGGCGGACTTGGAATCGGAATAGACAGGATCGTAATGTTCCTCACCGATTCACATTCAATAAGGGACGTAATACTGTTCCCAACGATGAAGCCTTAAGATTTGAATTAAGAATACCGATATACAAAGGGACTCCAGTAATTCTGGGGTCCCTTTGACGTATCGCTCAGTTGTAAAGCAGTATTCTAGGATTTCGTGAATATAGCATTGAAAAAAAGGATCAATCATAAATTCTGTGGGATGGCAGGTTCTTGCCCTAATGTCCTCCTAATCATTTGGAAACCTTCTTAGGCTTCCTTCAGGGAATGTCCACTGGGGGGTAGTCAGCTCTCCCTTCTCAAGTATGTACCAAGGACTGATTTCAGGATCGGAGAGATTTCTTAATACCTGTGTCTCCTGTGCAGGCATGTAACTTTGAGCGAGCATGAAATATCGGGTTCCGGTCATATTGTCTTCAGCCATGTCAACTACTATCACCGCATGTCCTGGTGAACCGGCAACAATGAAGACATCGCCGATTTCCATTTCCATCATGTCGATCTCTTCAAGCTGCTTCTTCAGGGAGATCGTACTGGCGTATGAATGAACAACATCCATGTACCTTCTGAAGCTTTCATATGAGGTGTCATTGTTAGGGCCTGCTGCCCAGGCTGCATTGTTTCCGTTAAGTACCACCTTTCTGCCGCTTGACCACGTCTTGAAGTCACATTTGAATCCACTAACGAAATTGAAGGAGATCTTGTCATATTCTCCTTTTGCATAATGGTACTCACCCTTCAGCCTCATTATCGCATCTGCGCACTGCTGAAGGTCCCTTTCTGTGATGTCCTGGTCGATTACTGAGATGTATGCATAGTCTGATTTCTCCCTGCCGTCATAGTAAAGAACCTTTTCACCATACGGCTTCAACTCCAGGTTCCTGAGGTATCCAGCAAACGAGCCGTTGGCGACAGCTGTTCTTTCAGAACCATCAGGAGGCAGGAACCTTTCCATGATGGTTTTTCCATCTTCCCTGATGATTTCAGCCTTCTCTGACTGGATTGACTCTGTAGGTTCAGAGGGAACAGTCTTTTCAGCTCCAGCATCATTTCCGCATGCGGGCAGATTGATGGCTGACAAGAGTATCACTATGACTAGTTTTAGCTTTTTCACCGCTTTCCTCCGCTATACAATTCAAATCATATTCACCACCATTATAACCAATAGCAGAATGAGAGTTGTTACAATTCAGAGAACGGATGAAGTCTTAAAAAAATGTAACGAATGGAAATACTCCAATTCTTCGACCAATTTCTTAATTGCTTCATGCCTTGAAGTTAGGGTAGCAAATAACCATTGTAAAAAGGTTCGAACAACAAGTTTAAGTGTTATTTGTCTATTAGTTTCATTGAAGCA
The DNA here is from genome assembly GCA_002428605.1 of Clostridiaceae bacterium UBA6085. Classification (GTDB taxonomy): domain Bacteria; phylum Bacillota; class Clostridia; order Clostridiales; family Clostridiaceae; genus Youngiibacter. The sequence continues at coordinate 4,973 of DIXH01000099.1, read as the reverse complement.
TATTTGTGAGTTGTAATAGCTAAGAAAGTGACACTTTTTCAACATGTTAATATTAATTTCAAATCTGAACTAATGGGGCAGCTATAGACGGAAAAAGTAATTTATAGTATCATTTAAATAAGGCGAGATAATACGAGTTGAAATGAGGTACCATGATGAAGACATTATCTACAAAAAAGTTAGCTGGATCAGTAAAAAGATTGAGGGAGGAGAAGGGATTTACACAAGGAGAATTGGGAGAATTGACAGGTATAAATAGAATAATGATTGGCCGTATTGAAAGGGAAGACTTCGTTCCTTCAATAATACAGTTTGAAGCTCTATCAAATGTTTTGGGCTTTGATCTAACGGATATGTTCATCGAAAAAGAAAGAGCAAATTCATTTGTAGCTCTCCGGAGCGAGGCTTTGAGTGAAAGTGAGAAAAAGGGCGTAGAAAAGCTATTTACAATGATGTTGTCACTAAGACAGCAAATTCAATTAAGGAGCTCATTTGTTTATGAATCCAATCAAACTGACTGAGGTACAGATTGATGAAATTAGAAAACTTGCTAACGAAAAGCGGCGTACACTTGGTTATGTTGGTGAAACTGCTATAGCTAATGACATCTTTACAGTTTTGGAAAAGTTGGAGATAAAGCTCTTGGAATACCCGATTGAATCTGAAATAGACCGACCGGCTTTTTCAGCTGCAATAATTTATTCCGAAACAGGTAATGGGAATCTCACTTTCATAGGTCTTAATACAGCTGATTATTATGATAAGCAAATCTTTGCTATTGCACATGAGCTATTTCATTACTTCATCAAATCCGGGTCGCATCTTAGCCGCACAGATGATGATGAAAACAATCTTCTCGAAAAAAAAGCAAACCGATTTGCAGCTGAGTTTTTACTTCCGCAAAATGTACTTGAAAGTATTATTCTTGATGAGTTTAAAACGTCGAGCTTAGGTAAGATTAACTCCAAAGCATTGATACGTTTTATCGCAAGGCTACATTGCAGTTGGTGGTTGCCATATCGCTCGTTAGTTAGAAGGTTGCATGAAATTAAGGCAATTAACTCAACGCAATACTTAGAATTATACGAAGTGAATGAAAGAGACTTACGAGGAGAATTTGGTAAAATTGGCCAGGCGATAAATAGTGAAATCTTTCTGAGACTAAATACTCCGACAAATAGGATTGGTACTTCACCTAATGAAATCGAAGTTATCATACGTAACTTTGAAGATAATCTCATTGATGAAGATATGTTTGCAGCAACCTTAGGCCTGTTCAATAGGATACCTGATGAGTTCGGATATGAGATAAAGGTAGCACAAGAAGATATAAATGAGTTTGAAGATTTCTTTAATGGAGATAATTATGAGGGTTGATACTGACAGTACAAATCCAGCATTAAAAAGTATTATAGAAAACCCACATCAAACTATAACTTTAGATGCAAACTTTTTGATTCCTCCATACCGAAGCAGATTTACAAATATTGAAATCGTGTTTGAAAAATTTGCTGAGGTCTGGTTGGATCCAATATTCAGCGCATTTCCAAACCTCGCAATCCATGAGGCGGTTTATTCAGAATTAGTTGGGACTGCACCACAAAGCTATATAAATAAAAAGCTGAGCCATATTCCACCAGAGATCGTTGTTCATAAGGATTCGGGATTAAGCGAAGTGGAGAAAATCCTAAGAGATACAATAGAAGCTAGAATCGCTTCATATACCAAATATGATCCTCTTCTTGACAACAAAGATGATAGGGGTGAAGTAAAGTCGTTGGCATATATAGCAGTGAAGGGATTGTCATACTTCGCTGCACACGATAATAATGCCATTCAGCTTATTGAAAAATCATCAGAATGGTCAACAGGGTTGGATAATGTAAGAGCCATAAAAATGTACGAGCTAGCGTACTATCTTTACAAGAATAATCTGGGCAATAAGAAAGCACTAAAGATGCTGTACAAATATCAATACTACTTAACGGCCCATGAACAAAATACAAATCCTGAATGGGGTGTTTTCACACGGTCAATGGATAATTTATATGCCACGTGCTTCAAATGAATAAGCCCGCTGAGAATAGATAGTTGCATATCAATTTACTCAGCGGGTTTATTTTTATGGATTACTCCAGGTATTGTTTTCCACAGGTTATCCGATGTGCTATCTCATCCTGATATGTACTTCCTTCAGCTGTTTCTCAGTAACCTCTCCCGGTGCTCCGAGAAGCAGGTCCTGACCGTTGGAGTTGAGCGGGAAGGCTATGACTTCCCTGATGTTCTCGTGCCCTGCCAGCATCATGACTATCCTGTCTACGCCAGGAGCCATGCCTGCATGAGGTGGAGCGCCATATGAAAATGCTGTGTAAAGTGCTCCGAAATTATCCTTGAGCACATCCTCAGAGTAGCCTGCGATACTGAAGGCTTCCTTCATGATGTCAGGTCTGTGGTTCCTCACTGCACCCGATGAAAGCTCTATGCCGTTGCATACTATGTCATACTGCCATGCCTTTATTGTAAGAGGGTCATCATATTTCAGCGCATCCATTCCTCCCTGGGGCATGGAGAAAGGGTTGTGGGTGAAGTCTATCTTACCTGTTTCCTCATTTGTTTCATACATCGGGAAGTCCACTATGAAGCACATCTCGAACTTGTCCTCCTGAAGGAGTCCAAGCTCAGTGCAGAGCTTTGTCCTTATCTGGCCTGAGAACCTGTCTACCTTATTCTTCTTGTCTGAGATGAAGTAGACTGTGTCTCCGTCCTTCATTCCGCAAAGCTCTATCAGCTCTGCTTTTTTCTCATCCGAAAGGAACTTGTCGATAGGACCCTTGAATGAACCGTCGGAAAGAGTGAGGTACCCTAGTCCCTTCATGCCGATTGCGACTGCGTAATCGAACATGTTCTCGAAAAATGAGCGGGACATTCCTGAACAGTTTGCTTTCAGCCCCCTTACAGGTTTTCCCTTGAACGGTGCAAAATCAACATCGGTAAAGAAATCAGTGAGGTCATCTATCAGCAGAGGATTCCTGAGGTCAGGCTTGTCAGTTCCGTACCTGAGCATGCTTTCCTCGAATGGTATCCTTTTGAAAGGCGGCTTTGAGACCTCCTTGTCAGAGAACCTGGTGAATGTGCTGTACAGAACTGATTCAGCAACCTGGAAGACATCCTCCTGGTCTGCGAAAGCCATCTCGAAGTCAAGCTGGTAGAATTCTCCGGGCGACCTGTCGAGCCTTGCATCCTCATCCCTGAAGCATGGAGCTATCTGGAAGTATCTGTTGAAGCCTGAAGCCATAAGTAGCTGCTTGAACTGCTGGGGTGCCTGAGGGAGTGCGTAGAACTTGCCTCTGTGCTTTCTGCTTGGTACCAGGTAATCCCTCGCACCTTCAGGTGAGGACATGGTCAGTATAGGAGTCTGCATCTCAAGGAAGCCCATTTCTTCCATCTGATGCCTCAGGTGGCTTATTATCTTTGACCTAAGCACCATATCCTTATGTACAAGGGGATTCCTGAGGTCAAGGAACCTGTACTTGAGCCTCAGCTCTTCTCTGGTTTCTCTGGACCTTGCAGGCTCGAAGGGCAGGGAAGCGCTGCAGGAGGAAAGAAGAGTTATGGAATCCGAATGGACCTCTACTGTTCCGGTGTCTATCTTCCTGTTGATAGTCTCTTCATCCCTCATTACCACTTTTCCTGTAACTGTGACTACAGACTCCTTGTGTATGCCGTGAATCTTGGTCTCATCGTGAAGGACCACCTGGGTTATGCCTTCCTGGTCTCTAAGGTCGATGAATATTACTCCGCCGTGGTTCCTTATAGTGTCCACCCAGCCTGCAAGTGTTACCTCTTTGCCGATGTCCGTCTGTCTTATTGAATTGCAGTGTGTTGATCTAAAGCTCTGCATTGTTTTATCCTCCTGTCATTTTTTGGTACGAAAAAGGGGAATACAATATCATGTATTCCCCGGGACGGGAATCCTCATCCCGCGGTGCCACCCGAATTAGCCTTAAGGCTCACTCAATGTATTCTTTTATTCATCCTTGGAGTGTTCCCCGTACGCTACTCTCATGATTGCGCTTTCAGTCTTGTGGCGCCATCTCCCTGTGATGATTTCCATGCGAACGGAATCTCTTCGGTTTACAGGAGCGTTACTCCCATTTCTTTCATTTCCCTTATCATGCTTTCTGGCCATATGGAGCATTGTACCTCTCCGATATGGTATTTCCTCAGCAGGAACTGGCAGATCCTTGACTGGCCTATTCCACCACCCATTGTCTGGGGAAGCTCGCCTGAAGACAGAGCCTTGTGGAATGGAAGCTCCAGCCTGTCTAGTGCTCCGGCCTTTTCAAGCTGAACAGAGAGTGTCTTCGAGTCAACCCTTATTCCCATTGAGGATAGCTCCAGGACATCGTCATGTACGGGATTGAAGAAGAGGAGGTCTCCGTTAAGTGACCAGTCATCGTAGTCCGGAGCCCTGCCGTCATGCTTCTCGCCGTCTGCAAGAAGGTCACCGATCCCTATCAGGAAGTATGCTCCTGTCTTTATCGCATATTCCCTTTCTCTCTCCTTTGGAGTGGTTCCGGGATACATTGCCAGCAGCTCCTCTGTGGTTATGAATGACAGGGAGTCAGGCAGTATCGGCTGTATGAAGGGATACTTTGCGTGAAGCATTGCTTCGGCATCCTTGAATATGGAGTATATTATGCTAACGGTGGATTTAAGGGTATCAAGGTCCCTTTCACCAGCTCCAATTATCTTCTCCCAGTCCCACTGGTCCACATATATGCTGTGGATCCTGTCCAGGTCCTCGTCTCTCCTTATTGCGTTCATGTTTGTGTAGAGCCCTTCTCCAAGCGTAAAGCTGTAGTCCTTCAGGGCCTTCCTTTTCCACTTCGCCAGTGACTGGACTATTTCTATGTGGTTTCCAGTTGATTTTACATCAAATGATACCGGTCTTTCGATTCCATTAAGGTCAT
>DIXH01000025.1 GCA_002428605.1 Clostridiaceae bacterium UBA6085 | reverse complement strand
ACAGGAATCGTTATACGCAGTTCCGTCTTAATTGGTGGAGGAGAGTGGATTCGAACCACTGAAGCTGAAAGCTACAGATTTACAGTCTGCCCCCTTTGGCCACTCGGGAACTCCTCCATATGAACAGTCTGACAACTGCTTTTTATATATTATATCAGCCCCGCCTCTTTGTCAACATCATTTCATATGCTCTTTCAAATTTGTTGACCTTGCTGCCGATTTGATGCTCACGTATGCCAGGAGCATCCGCAGATGCAGTGCATTAGCTCTGCATCTACGGCATGGGCCTAATCTTTCATGCTTTCCTTTACCATCGAGGCAAAATATGCATGGAAGGCATTGTCAGAGGTGAGCTCAGGATGAAAGGACGTAGCAAGCAAACTTCCCTGCCTTGCCGCAGCGATTCCCTCACCGGTCCTCAGCAGCACCTCTACACCGACTCCTGTTCCGACGATTATCGGTGCCCGGATGAATACAAGCTCCAAAGGAATGTCAGAAACAGAAGGTACCATTTCAATGCTCCTGAAGCTATCAGTCTGACGTCCGTAGGCATTGCGCCTTACGACTATGTCCATGGAGCCAATCCATGGTTCTTCATCCTCAACCTCGCGTGCAAGCAGGATCATTCCGGCGCAGGTACCCCATACAGGCATTCCGCCTTCTATCCTCGCTCTGATGGGCTGCAACAGGTTGAATTCATTGAGAAGCCGGCCTATGGCCGTGCTCTCCCCTCCGGGTATGATAAGTCCGTCAATGCCTGACAGGTCCTTTTCATCTCTTACCCTGACCGGGAGCACTCCATCAACCTCCAAAAGCCTGGCTAAATGCTCCGCCACAGATCCCTGTATGCTCAGCACACCAATTCTTACCATTTACCAGCCTCTTGAAGCAAGCAGCCTGTCAGCAGGAATGCTTCCTATCTCGAGCCCTGCCATCGGCTCCCCGATATTCTCGCTTACCTCAGCCAGTACTCTTGGGTCGTCATAGAATGAGGTCGCCTTGACTATAGCCCTGGCCATCTTAAGAGGATCTGATGACTTGAATATTCCCGATCCCACGAATACTCCCTCGCTCCCAAGCTGCATCATGAGAGCAGCATCTGCCGGTGTAGCAATGCCGCCTGCCGCAAAATTGACTACAGGAAGCTTCCCGTTTTCTGCAGTCCAGACTACGAGGTCATAGGGTGCACCAATATCCTTTGAAAAGCTCATGAGCTCTTCCCTCGGCATCCCGGACAACTTTCTTATTTCAGACATCATGGTCCTCATGTGCCTCACCGCTTCGACCACGTTCCCTGTCCCCGCCTCACCCTTCGTCCTTATCATAGCGGCACCTTCTCCGATCCTTCTCAGAGCCTCGCCAAGATTTCTGGCTCCGCATACGAACGGAACCTTGTAGCTGTGCTTGTCCAGATGATACATGTCATCTGCCGGGGTCAGCACCTCGCTTTCATCGATATAGTCAATCTCAAGATGTTCAAGTATCCTTGCCTCAGCAATATGTCCGATCCTCACCTTCGCCATTACTGGTATGGTCACTGCAGCCTGTATCTCCCTGATCATTCCAGGATTGCTCATCCTCGCCACGCCGCCCTGCTTCCTGATGTCTGAAGGCACTCTCTCAAGGGCCATGACAGCTACAGCTCCAGCCTCCTCTGCAATCCTCGCCTCCTCTGCATTCGTGACATCCATGATGACGCCACCCTTCAGCATCTGGGCAAGGTTCCTGTTAAGTTCACTTCTGTTTTCAACCATTCAAGTCCAACCTCCGATATTATGATTTGACAATTTGCCTGCGAATTGATTTGACAATTTGCCTGCGAATTGATTTGACAATTTGCCTGCAAGCTGATTATGATTGTACCTATATTCTGGCATTATAAGAACATCCAGATTAAAGAATTTCAATGATGCCAGATTGGAGGGAAACATGGCTAACCTGACTCTTTCATTTGACCAAAATTTGTCTAAACCCCTATATATGCAGTTATATGAGCATATCAGGAGTGAAATACGGGAAGGTATGCTTGCAGACGGTGATAAGCTGCCATCAAAGAGAAGCCTTGCATCACATCTGAAGATAAGTCAGAACACTGTGGAAACAGCATATGGCCAGCTTCTTGCAGAAGGATTCATACGGTCAAAACCTAAAAGCGGGTATTATGTCTCCAGATTCGATGACTATCCGACCGGTATATCAGATTCAGAAGCTACTGGTTCAGAAGAAGCTTCAAGAGAATACCACTCAGAATTTGCTTATGATTTCTCGACTAATACTGTTGATACCAGGTTCTTTCCATTTTCAACCTGGTCGAGGATAACAAGGGAAATCATCCATGACGAAAACAGGGAGCTCCTCAAGACATCACATCCTCAGGGAGAGGTTTCCCTCAGGATGAGCATCGCAAAGCACCTGCATGAGCACAAGGGAGTTAAATGCACACATGAGCAGGTCATAATCGGTGCTGGCAGCGAATATCTCATCGGACTGCTCGTGCAGCTTCTGGGACGCGACAGGGTCTATGCAGTCGAGGATCCAGGCTATGTAAAGACAGGTATGCTTTTCAAAAGCAACGGGGCTGATGTAGTTCACATAGGTCTAGACAGGGAAGGCCTGAATATCAGTGAACTGGAACAATCGGATGCTAAGATTGTCCACATCACTCCTTCGCATCAGTTCCCCATGGGTATGATAATGCCAGCTAAAAGGAGAATGCAGCTTCTTTCGTGGGCTTACGCCGAGAAGGACAGGTACCTTATCGAGGACGACTACGACAGTGAATTCAGGTTCGGAGGACGTCCGATACCCTCACTGCAAGGTCTGGACAATTCGGACAGGGTGATCTATATCGGGACCTTTTCAAAGAGCCTGGCCCCATCGATACGAATAGGATATCTGGTGCTTCCCCCTCCACTTATTGAAGAGTACCGGAAACGGCACATGTTCAATTCCTCAACCGTATCAAGGTTTGAGCAGCAGACCCTCGCCAGATTCATTAAGGATGGTCATTTTGAAAGGCATCTTAACAGGATGAGAAAAATCTACAAGGGCAGGAAGGAAAAGCTGGTTGAGCGGATCAGGAAAGCAAGCTTCGGGAGCAATGCCGAAATCATTGGCGAGAATGCAGGACTACATCTGTTGCTGATGCCTGCAAACGGCATTAGCGAGGACGAGCTTGTTGAGAGAGCTGCAGCTAAGGGAGTAAGGCTCAAAGGTCTCTCTGGATACTTCTCTAACGGCTCTGACACCGGCTCTCAAAGCACGGTACTCCTTGGGTATTCCAACCTCACTGAAGATGATATCAGTGAAGCTTTAGCACTCCTGGATCTAGCGTGGCGGTAACAGCCAGGCAAGCTTAGCTCTGCAATGAAGAAAAGGAGCACCGACAATTCACCTGTTACATCTCTACCAGGCATTGGATTTGTATACCCCATGAGAAAGTAAAAGATAATACAGCTCAAAAATACCCATACACATTACGCAGATTACAGCAAATTTAATAACCCTGGAAAAGGCATATTAACGCCATTTTCCAGGGTTTTCCATCACTTTTGGTGTCAAAGACATGGTCCTGCACAATTATGATTTTGAGCACAAAAAACCACCTCGATCGAGGTGGTTTTCTTGCCAACGAAGTTGACTATTATGGTGGAGGAGAGTGGATTCGAACCACTGAAGCTGAAAGCAACAGATTTACAGTCTGCCCCCTTTGGCCACTCGGGAACTCCTCCATATGAACAGTCTGACAACTGCTTTTTATATATTATATCAGCCCCGCCACTTTGTCAACATCATTTCTTATGCACGTGTAAATTTGATGCCTGTGAAGCTAAAAACTGTGGTTAAAGCCTGAGTGTCCCAAAGATGCAAGTCACCTCCGGGACGTCTCTCAGCTTTCCGTGCACTCCCTGACTAAAGACGCGAAATAATAATGAAAGGCATTGCCTGTGGTCAGTTCAGGATGAAATGACGTTACGAGCATCCTTCCCTGCCTTGCTGCTGTGATCCCATAATCTGTCATTAATAAAACCTCTACGCCGTCTCCTGCCCTGACGATTATCGGAGCCCTTATGTATACGAGTTCCATTGACCTGTCAGAAACAGCTGGGACCATTTCCATTGCCCTGAAGCTCTCTGTCTGACGCCCGAAGGCATTCCGCCTGACTACGATGTCCATGGCTCCGATCCACGGTTCTTCATTCTCAACTTCACCAGATAGCAGGATCATCCCGGCGCAGGTACCCCAGACAGGCATTCCTCTTTCTATCCTTTTCCTTATTGGCTGCATAAGGTTGAACTCGTTGAGCAGCCGGCCGATTACAGTGCTCTCTCCACCTGGTATGATAAGCCCGTCAATTTCAGAAAGTGATTTTTCATCCCTTACCCTTACAGGTATCACCCCCTTAAGCTCTGACAGCTTAGCCAGATGCTCCGAGACGGAGCCCTGTATGCTCAGCACCCCGATCCTTAACATTACCAGCCTCTTGATGCCAGAAGCCTGTCAGCAGGAATGCTTCCGATCTCGAGCCCGGCCATCGGCTCCCCGATGTTTTCGCTCACTTCAGCGAGGACCTTAGGGTCGTCATAGTATGAGGTCGCTTTAACTATCGCCCTTGCCATCCTAAGCGGGTCCGAAGACTTGAATATACCTGAGCCAACGAATACGCCCTCGCTTCCAAGCTGCATCATGAGAGCAGCATCAGCAGGTGTAGCGATTCCTCCTGCCGCAAAATTCACCACTGGAAGCTTTCCGTTTTCTGCAGTCCAGACAACAAGGTCATAAGGTGCGCCTATCTCCTTCGAGAAGGACATGAGCTCCTCCCTTGGCATCCCGGAAAGTTTCCTTATTTCAGACATCATTGTCCTCATGTGCCTCACCGCTTCAACCACATTTCCTGTACCTGCCTCACCCTTGGTCCTGATCATGGCTGCGCCTTCCCCAATCCTTCTAAGGGCCTCACCAAGGTTTCGCGCTCCGCAAACGAACGGTACCCTGTAGTTGTGTTTGTCCAGATGGTACATGTCATCCGCCGGGGTCAGTACCTCGCTTTCATCGATGTAGTCAATCTCAAGGTGTTCAAGTATCCTTGCCTCCGCCATATGTCCGATCCTGACCTTCGCCATGACAGGTATCGTGACGGCAGACTGGATCTCCCTTATCATCCCGGGATTGCTCATCCTTGCCACGCCGCCCTGCTTCCTTATGTCCGAAGGTACCCTCTCAAGGGCCATTACCGCTACCGCACCTGCCTCCTCTGCAATCCTCGCCTCCTCAGCGTTAGTGACATCCATGATGACTCCACCCTTCAGCATCTGTGCAAGGTTCCTGTTAAGTTCGCTTCTGTTTTCATCCATTCCAGTCCAACCTCCGATATTATGTATTGACTACTTGTATTGACAATTTGCCTGCAAATTGATTTGACAATTTGCCTGCAAGCTGATTATGATTGTATCTGTATTCTGGCATTATAAAAATACCCAGATTGATGAAATTTGATGATGCCAGTTTGGAGGAAGGAATGGCTAACGTTACACTGACATTTGACCATAATTCAGGGAAACCGCTTTACATGCAGCTTTATGAACATATAAGGAGTGAAATAAGGGAAGGTCTTCTTGAGGATGGTGACAGGCTGCCCTCGAAGAGAAGCCTGGCATCCCATCTCAAGATAAGCCAGAATACTGTGGAGACAGCATACGGCCAGCTTTTAGCCGAAGGATTCGTAAGGTCAAAACCGAAAAGCGGGTATTATGTCTCCCGTTTCGAAGACTATCCGTCCGGTTCAGCAGGTCCAGGATCAACAGGCAAAGACGAGGAAACGCGAGAAGACACCTCAGGCTTTAATTACGACTTCATGACCAATACAGTTGATACCAGGTTCTTTCCTTTTTCTACATGGTCAAGGATAACCAGGGAAGTGATACATGACGAGAACAGGGAGCTCCTTAAGGCATCGCACCCGCAAGGAGAGGCCGCTTTAAGGATGAGCATCGCCAGGCATCTGCACGAGCACAAGGGAGTTCGGTGCACCCACGAACAGGTCATAATCGGAGCTGGGAGTGAATATCTCATCGGACTGCTCGTGCAGCTCCTTGGACGAGACAGGATATACGCTGTAGAGGACCCAGGTTATGTCAAGACAGGTATGCTCTTAAGGAGCAATGGAGCTGACGTGGTACACGTCAGGCTTGACCGTGACGGGCTTGACGTGAATGAGCTTGAGGAATCAGGTGCGAAAGTTGTCCACATCACCCCTTCCCATCAGTTCCCCATGGGAATGATTATGCCGGCCAAAAGAAGGATGCAGCTGCTCTCATGGGCCTATGCCGGGAAAGACAGGTATCTCATCGAAGACGACTATGACAGTGAATTCAGGTTCGGCGGACGGCCCATACCTTCTCTCCAGGGTCTGGACAGCTCGGACCGGGTCATCTACATCGGGACCTTTTCAAAGAGCCTAGCTCCTTCCATCAGGATCGGGTACCTGGTGCTTCCTCCTGCCCTGTTCGAAGAATACAGGGACAGGTACATGTTCAATTCCTCCACCGTATCAAGGTTTGAACAGCAGACACTGGCCCGATTCATGAAGGATGGCCATTTTGAAAGGCACCTTAACAGGATGAGGAAGATCTACAAGGGAAGGAAGGAAAAGCTTATAGATGAGATAAGGAAAGCGCGTTTTGGAATGAATGCCCGAGTCATAGGCGAAAATGCAGGTCTTCACCTTCTGCTTGTGCCCGGCAATGGCATGAGCGAGGCACAGCTTGTAGAGAGTGCTGCAGCATCCGGAGTAAGGCTCAGAGGGCTATCCGGGTACTATTCTCAAGGTTCTGAAGAAAAATCCCAGGGCACTGTACTTCTTGGCTATTCAAACCTGACCGAAGCTGACATCAGTGAGGCAGTCGCACTACTTGACCTTGCATGGAGGTAGCTGCCTATGAGAATAGAGCTCCTCATGGGCATAATGAGAGATTGAAGACATTACGCAGCATTGACTCACATTACGCAATTTCCAGCAAATTTCAAAAGCTCCGGAAGCGGCTGTCCATGCCGTTCTACGGAGCTTTTTCCTCCCTGAAGTGTCAAAGGATAACAAGCGTTTTTACAATTTTATATAACAAAAGACCACCCCGAAACGAGGTGGTCTTCTTGTCAACTGCAGTTGACGCTATGGTGGAGGAGAGTGGATTCGAACCACTGAAGCTGAAAGCAACAGATTTACAGTCTGCCCCCTTTGGCCACTCGGGAACTCCTCCCTGTTTGCCGGTCCTTCAGAACCGACAAGTATTAGTATACTTTGCTTTTATAAAGATTTCAAGCAAAAAATGAACAAAACAGCGCAAACAAGCGGAAGTTTCGGCTCAGACCGCCGTAATTCCTTGATGCTCTTCACTTTTCACAGGTAAATCTTTCGAAGGAAGTTTCAATTCCGAAATAAGTCAAAATCGCATCAAGTATCCTTCCGGATGCCCTTCCGTCACCATAAGGGCTTCCGCCCTTCGCCATTTCAGCATAGGCCTTCTGGTCGTCCAGAAGCCTTGTGGCTTCTTTTATGATCCTCTGGGTGTCAGTGCCCACAAGCCTCACAACTCCCGCTTCAACAGCCTCAGGCCTCTCTGTGACATCCCTTAAGACAAGCACAGGTTTTCCGAGATATGGTGCTTCTTCCTGAATGCCTCCCGAGTCTGTGAGTATAAGCTTGGACCTTGCCATAAGATTGTGCGTCTCCCGGGTTCCAAGTGCACCCAGAAGATGCACCCTCTCCGTTCCCTTGAGCACCTTCTCTGCTTCCTGTCTGATCTTTGGATTCGGATGCACAAGATACACGATCTCAACATCCTTCCTTTCAGCAAGGACCTTGAGTGCCATCGAGATGTCATGGATACCATGTTCAAGGTTCTCTCTCCTGTGCGCCGTCACCATTATGATGTCCTTTGCGAGATCCACCTTCTTAAGCAACTCGTCTTCAAACCTGTAATCACTGCTGACTGTGGTCTTAAGGGCATCAATTACAGTATTGCCTGTGACGAATATTCCGGATATTGGAATCCCTTCCTTGAGCAGGTTATCTTCCGCACCGTCTGTTGGAGCGAAGTGCAGGTCAGCGAGCTTCGATGTAAGTGTCCTGTTCATCTCCTCGGGATACGGGGCATACTTGTCATGGGTCCTGAGACCCGCCTCAACATGCCCGACCGGTGTCTTCTCATAGAATGCTGCGAGCGCCCCCGCGAAGCTTGTGGTAGTGTCTCCGTGGACGAGAACGATATCCGGCTTCACACTTGAGATTATCCCGGACATCCCCTCAAGGACTGAGGTTGTGATGTGGGCCAGTGTCTGGGATCCCTGCATAAGGTCCAGATCGAAATCCCATCCGATATTGAAATCGCTGAGGACATTCTTCAATAGCTCCCTGTGTTGTCCAGTGAGCGCAACTATGGATTCAAATTCCCTGCGTTTCTTCATCTCAAGCAGCAGAGGAGCCATCTTGATGGCTTCAGGCCTGGTCCCGAACACGCTCATGACTCTGATCATATTTTCTCCTTTAAAAAAATATACACTCCTTGAAGTGTATATCCTTTGTGCTATTTTGTTCCGAAAAGCCTGTCTCCTGCATCACCTAGACCAGGGACGATATAGCCCTTCTCATTAAGCTTCTCGTCTATGGCTGCGACGAATATGTCCACATCAGGATGTACACTCGTAAGATGAGCAACTCCTTCAGGTGCCGCTACAAGTCCGACGAACTTGATGTTGGTTGCGCCTCTCTTCTTGAGCAGTGTAATGGCATCAGCTGCCGAACCGCCTGTTGCAAGCATAGGGTCGACAACAATAACTTCCCTTTCCTCGATATCCTTTGGAAGCTTGCAGAAGTACTCTACCGGCTGAAGAGTCTCCTCGTTCCTGTAGAGGCCTATATGGCCAACCTTTGCAGCCGGAATAAGCTTAAGTATTCCATCCACCATGCCCATTCCTGCCCTAAGTATCGGGACGATCGCCAGCTTCTTTCCTGCAAGCATCTTGCAGGTTGCCATGGCTACCGGGGTTTCTACCTGTACGTCCTCAACTGCCATGTCCCTGGTGACCTCATAGGCCATAAGTGTAGCTATCTCTTCGAGAAGCTCCCTGAAGTCCTTGGATCCTGTGTTCTTGTCCCTTATTATTGCCAGCTTGTGTAGTATCAGTGGATGTTTTATCTCAGTTACTCTGCTCATCTCAATCTCCCTTGTAATCAATATTTGCCCTCAAGTCCGTTAATCTTCTCTACCCTTGTCGCATGCCTTCCGCCTAGAAATTCTGCAGCTAAGAATGCGTCGACTATATCAAGCGCAAGTCCCGGTCCGATGACCCTTTCACCCATGCAGAGGATATTGGCGTCATTGTGCTGTCTGGATGCCGTCGCGCTGAATGTGTCGTGACAAAGCGCAGCTCTGATGCCAGAGATCTTGTTCGCTGCTATGCCGATACCTATCCCGGTTCCGCAAATAAGTATTCCGAAATCAAATTCACCGTTTCTTACAGCTACCCCTACCTTTTCTGATACATCAGGATAATCTATGGAATCCTGATTGAATGTGCCAAAATCAACTACCTCAATGCTCTTTGACCTTAAATGGTCGGCCACCTTGGCCTTGAGGTTAACTCCACCATGGTCCGCTCCAATTGCTATCTTCATTTCATTCCTCCCTGAATATTCGTATTTGCTCAAGCAATTCCCTTATTTCGCTGAATACACGCCGGTAGACGAATTCGTCCATACCGTAGGGATCCAGTATGTCACCCCTTGACCCTGCAAGCTCCTTCAATGTCCTCACCTTGTCCATTCCATAAATATCTGACAGCTCCCGCTTGTGGGCTTCAGTCATTGCAATGACAAGGTCTGCCTCATTGATGTCCGATAAGGTTACCTGCTTGGCTTTCCTCTTTTCATCGAAGCCATACTCCCTTTTCAGCACGCTGAGCGCATTAGCCTCTATCCTGTCTCCATTTCTTGCATGGAGACCCCTTGATTCGGCGTGGTGATCCTTGTACATTTCGTTGAAGATCACCTCTGCCATCGGACTTCTGCATGTGTTTCCGGTACAGACAAAGAGTACTTTCATGGTTTTACACCTCTATAATGTTGAATCCCGCAGCCTTTGAAAGCCGGTTCATGACGGCAGCGCCAAGTCCTTCTTCCTTTACAGCTTCAGATAGGATGATGTCACATCCCAAGTCGTCGAAGGACCTCAGAGCCTCAAAGAGGAGCCTCGCATTTTCGTGCGGCTTGTCTTCACTGCCCATTCCTATGAAGACCGCTCTTATGTCATCGAAGACATAATCAGATGACCGTTGGGATGGGGCAAGTATACCTGCCTTCTTTCCTTCCCTCATATAATTCTGCACCAGCATCCTGATTTTTTCAACAACTTTGTTCTTTTCACCCTTTATTATGATTATGGGTGCCTTGGGTGAATAATGCCTGTATTTCATTCCCGGAGCCTTGGGACCTTCATCTGAGGCTGCCCTTGTGAAGGATTCCATGTATTCGATGGAAGGGTCCACCTCATTCAGCATCTCGAGGGTTACTCCGCCAGGCCTCAGTACCCTGGGCGGTACAACCGTATAATCAACGATTGTTGACTCCAGGCCTACTGTGCTCCTGCCACCCCCGATGATCATATCGACCTTGCCGTCAAGGTCCTCAATGCATCTCTCATAGGTGGTGGGGCTTGGCCGCCCCGATATGTTGGCTGACGGTGCGGCAACCGGCCTTCCGAGCCTTCGTATGATTTCAAGGGCCAGCGGCTCGTCCGGCATCCTTATGCCTATGGTAGCAAGCCCTGCACTAGTCTTTTCAGGGACAATGTCCTTCTTCATGAGGATCACAGTCAGAGGGCCCGGCCAGTATCTGTCCATGAGCTCCCTGGCTTTCAGTGGAACATTCTCAGCATATTCCTCTAGGTTCCTGTCTGAAACGTGGATGATCAGCGGATTATCCTGAGGTCTGCCCTTTGCCCTGAATATGCCTTCAACCGCATCCGGGTCCAGTGCGTCTGCCCCTAGCCCATATACAGTCTCTGTTGGGAATGCAACTGTGCCGCCTTGTCTCAGGACCTCTGCCGCAGCCTCAAGAAGGCGTTCCCTCTCAGCAGGTTCCATGTCTTCAGTTATCCTGACCTTAATTGTTTCCATAAGTATCTCCACAGACAGGGCTCAATCAGTTGTCCCTGTCCCCCATGGCCTTAAGCTTCTCAGCCTGGTCATAGTTTATCAGCGCGCTTATCATCTCTTCGATATCTCCGTTCATGAAGGTATCGAGCTTGTAAAGAGTCAGGTTGATTCTGTGGTCCGTGACCCTTCCCTGAGGATAGTTGTAAGTCCTTATCCTCTCCGACCTGTCTCCTGTTCCGACCTGGCTCTTCCTCTCGTCAGCTATGCCCTTGGCCCTTTCCTGCTCTGCTCTCTCGAAAAGTCTCGACCTCAGTATGCTTATGGCCTTGTCCTTGTTCTTGAGCTGGGATTTCTCATCCTGGACGGCAACCACCAATCCTGATGGAATATGCGTGACCCTGACTGCCGAGTCTGTAGTATTGACCGACTGTCCTCCGTTTCCTGAGGACCTGTATACGTCGATCCTCAGGTCGTTGGGGTCAATCTGGACATCAACTTCATCGACCTCAGGCAGAACCGCTACAGTAGCGGTTGAGGTATGGACCCTTCCGCTTGATTCAGTGTCTGGAACCCTCTGAACCCTGTGGACGCCGGATTCATACTTGAGCTGCGAGTATGCTCCCTGGCCCTTTAACAGGAAAACCACTTCCTTATATCCGCCGATGTCGGTCTCATTGAGGCTCATCACCTCTACCTTCCATCTCTTGGACTCAGCATATTTTGAGTACATCCTGAAGAGGTTGTATGAAAACAGCGCAGCCTCGTCACCTCCAGCTCCACCTCTGATCTCAACGAATACGTTCTTGTCGTCATTCGGGTCCTTCGGAAGCAGCATTATCTGAAGGTCGCTCTCTATCTTCTGCATTCCTTCCCTGTTGCTCTTCATCTCTTCCTGGATCATCTCACGCATCTCCTGGTCATCCTCGATCTCGAGCATGTCCATGTTCATTGCGAGCTCCTGCTCCAGATGCTTGTACTCCCTGTACATCGTGACGACATTCTGGAGCTCCGCGTGCTCCTTTACAAGCCTCTGCCACTCAGTCTGGTTGGCCATAACTGAAGGATCGCTAATCCTCAGCGTCAGCTCCTCATATTTACCTTCTACAAAATTCAATCTTTCAAGCATTTCCTTACTCTCCTATCATATTGTTATTTTCAGATGTTCAAGAAAGGTCAGCTACGTTTCCGGAACCAGCTCGCCGAAAACAACCCTCGGTCTGCCCGACAGGTCCCTCAAAAGCTGTATTCCTTTGAATCCGTTCCTCTTCATTATATCCATGACCTCATCACCCTGATCGTATCCGATCTCAAATATCAGCACCCCGCCACTATTCAGGCGGGAAATCGCATTCTCCGTAATTTTCCTGTAGAAGTCCAGTCCGTCTTCGCCTCCGTAAAGCGCGCCGTGCGGCTCAAAGTCCGCCACGTCCTTCGGCAGCTTCTCCATGTCCTTTCCGGAAATGTAGGGAGGATTTGAAGCTATCACATCGAAGCTTCCACTGATTCCTTCAAACAGGTCCGAAACGACGAAATCGACCCTTTCATCAAGGCCATGCATGACGGCATTCTCCTTAGATACACCTATGGCTTCCTTGCTAATGTCTGCAAGCACCACATGTGCTCCACCTATGAATTTTGCTATGGAAAGCCCGATGGCACCTGAACCGCAGCAGAGGTCGAGCACCTTCGCTTCTTTCCTTGATTTCAGTATTTCTATGGCCTTTTCCACCAGCACCTCAGTATCCGCCCTTGGGATAAGAACTGATAGAGAGACCCTGAAATCCATCCCCATGAACTCCTTCATACCGGTTATATAGGCAATCGGAGTCCCTTTCTTCCTTCTCTCTATCGCATCCCTGTACACCCATTCATGGGCTCTTGGCAATACGACATCTCTCTCAGTCATCACATAGACCGGATCCTTCCCAAGTACATGGGCGAGGATGACCCTCGCATCCAGCATGGGGGTCTCACTTGAGGATTCGATCTCCTTAGCTGCCCACGATAACATTTGACCTAAAGTTGCCATATCAGTTCAATCCCTCAGCTTCCATCAGGGCCCTTATCCCGACCTCGATCATGTCGTCGGTTGGCTCCTTCGTCGTCAGCCTCTGAAGCATCATACCAGGATATGCGATGATATCCCGGAGCGGTCCGCTTCCTTTCCCAAGCCACCTTATTATCTCATAGGTGACCCCTGAAACCAGAGGAAGCAAAGCCAGCCTCATACCTATCCTCATCAGCGGTGTCGTCCAGCCGGTGAAAGAGAAAATGAAAATACTTACTGCCATTACAAGGAACATGAAGTTCGTTCCGCACCTCTCATGATATCTGGTGCACGACCTGACATTCTCCACAGTAAGCGGCAGCTCCTGCTCATAGCAGGCGATGGCCTTGTGCTCTGCACCGTGGTATTGGAATACCCTGTATATGTCCTTCATCATGCTTATTCCAACAATATATCCAATGAATATCGATATCCTTAGGACCGCTTCAACGAGATTAAGTCCCAGGTTCGATAGCCCTCTGGACTTCAGTAGTCCTGTGATAAGCGTAGGTACAATGAAAAATATGAATATCCCTATCGCAAGGCTCACAGCCACCGTGACCCACTCCAGGAACTTCTCACCCTTTTCTCCGAACCTGTCCTTAAGGAATCTTTCGAACCTTGTCGGCTCTTCATCCTGGCCGAATACAGATGCTGAAAAGTTAAGGCTTTCCATTCCGATTGCCATTGAATCCACAAGCGCCACTGCGCCTCTTACCACAGGCAGCTTGAAGAACCTGTATTTTTTCGACAGGGGCACCTTGCTTGACCTCTCAACGAGAATCTCACCTCCAGGTGTCCTTACTGCTGTAGCTATGCCAGTTGCGCCCCTCATCATGACGCCTTCTATGACGGCTTGTCCGCCAACCGTGACATTTCTCATCCGATCTCCTTTTTCCTTTTCTTTTCCTCGTACTTCTTCCTGAGCTTGAAGTAGCACTCCGGACAGAGAGACTGGTATTCAACCTCTCCTCCCATGTCTATGGCAACCTGCTCGCCCTCGAACACAAACTCGCCGTTGACCTTTCGGCCATTCAGAAGAGCCTTCTTTCCGCAGGTGCATATCGTCTTCATTTCCTCTATGCTGTGTGCCAGTAGGAGAAGCCTTTCACTTCCCTCAAAGCCGTTCATCAGAAAATCCGTCCTGAGTCCGTAGCAGATCACGGGAATGTTCAGTATGACCGCCACTTTCAGCAGCTGGTCTATTTGATTCTTTTTAAGGAACTGCACTTCATCCACAAGGATGCAGTGGATCTTCCCTTCCTCCTGTACCCACTTCTCAGTAACATCATAGAGGTCGTCATCGATCCTCACAGCATAATCAGCATTCCGTGTGACCCCAAGCCTTGAAACCAGCTTCTCTCCACCCTTGGAATCCATCATGGGCTTGAATATCTTTACCTTCATGCCTCTTTCCTCGTAGTTGTGGGCGACTTGCATAAGGCTTGTCGATTTTCCGGAATTCATGGCACCATACCTGAAATAAAGCTTACCCATATAAAATTCCCCTCCTGCCATATTTCGTCATCTATTATAGCATGAGAGTCAGACCTATTCCATAATATTCTTGACTATACCAATTGACAATGCTAAAATTGAATAGTTAAAAAGGTTTAAGGCCGTATTTGAAAGGTGTGAAAAAATTGAAAGAAGGCATACATCCAAAGTACAACTCTGAAGTTGTCGTTAAGTGCGCATGTGGAAACACTTTCACCACTGGTTCCGTAAAGAACGAGCTGAAGGTGGAAATATGCTCCCAGTGCCATCCATTCTTCACTGGAAAGCAGAAGATTGTTGATGTCGGCGGTAGGGTTGACAGATTCAAGAAGAAATTCAACCTCAAGAGTGAAGAATAAGATTTTCACAACCTAAAAAGGACCTTCGGGTCCTTTTTTTGTATGGTCAAAGCCCGCAGTCATCAAGGCTGCGGGCTTCTTCTATTTATCGAATACGCCTGTCTTCTTTATGGTCTCGACAAACTCCCTGTTATTCTTTGTAGTTGAAAGAAGCTTGATAAGGTCCTCAGTTACCTTCTCCACGCTGCTATCCCTGTACATCTGGCGCCTGAGCCCAAGAGAGATGTTGTACTCGTCCTCTGTGAGAAGAGCCTTCTCCTTCCTGGTTCCAGACTTGTATATGTCTATTGCCGGGAAAACCCTTCTCTCCTGCAGCTTCCTGTCGAGATGGACCTCCATGTTTCCTGTTCCCTTGAACTCCTCGAAGATCATGTCATCCATCCTGGAACCAGTCTCAACGAGGGCAGTTGCAAGTATGGTCAGGCTTCCGCCCTCCTCCATGTTCCTTGCTGCACCGAAGAACTTTTTCGGCATGATGAGAGCAGCCGGGTCAAGTCCGCCTGAAAGCGTCCTGCCTGAAGGATTCACAGTAAGGTTATATGCTCTTGCAAGCCTTGTAAGGGAATCCATAAGGATAACGACATCCTGCTTCTGCTCGACCATCCTCTTTGCCCTCTCAAGGACCATCCTTGAAACCTTCGTGTGGTGGTCCGGTTCCTCGTCAAATGTCGAGTAGATGACCTCTCCGTTCACGCTTCTCTGTATGTCAGTGACCTCTTCAGGACGTTCGTCGATAAGAAGCACTATAAGCTTTATCTCAGGATGGTTAACAACAATGTTCTGGGCAATCTTCTTCATTATTGTAGTCTTGCCGGCTTTTGGCGGCGCGACAATTAGTCCTCTCTGGCCCTTTCCGATGGGGCTGAGAATATCCATTATCCTTGTAGTAAGGTCGCCTTCACCTTCAACTTCAAGCTTGATCTTCTTTTCAGGATAAATTGGTGTCAGCCTGTCGAAAAAAGGTCGCCTGACGGCCTTCTCAGGATCCTCTCCGTTAATCTTCTCAATGAAGGTAAGGGCAGAAAACTTTTCTCCCTCCCTGGGGCTTCTTCCATAACCTCTTACCTGGTCTCCTGTCCTCAGGTCGAATCTCCTTATCTGGCTCGGGGAGACATATACGTCACTGGGGCTTGTGAGATAGTTCTCGCCTCTCAGGAAACCAAAGCTGTTCATCTCAAGCATCTCCAGGACGCCGACTACATCAGTCTCATTCGAATACTTCTGCCTCTTCTCATTGTCCTGCCTGTCGTAGTCCCTGTCCGGCATCCTTCTTACGGTTTCTGCAGCCGGCTTTGCGATCTCAACTATTGCAGAAGGCTCCGCAGCTTTTGGTGCGGCGTCAGTTTCCTTTCCACCATCAGCATTGTCAGCAGGCAATACTGACGGTTTCTCTTCTGCTGTTATGGCCGCTTCTTCAACTGATGCTGCTTCATCAGCTGCAACTCCCGCACCCTTTACCAGATCCATAAGCTCATGCTTCCTGAATTTCTGGATGTTCTTTATTCCCTTTTCCTTTGCAATCGCTCTTAATTCGACGAGAGACAGCTCTTCCAGATTAATCTGCAAATACATCACTCCTTTACTTCTTATACTTCGGAATTTATTTTGATTCCCATCTTGAGAACACGTATAGACGATTGGATACCTAAAATGACAATCCATACCGGATCGATAGAATCTACGATTTGAATTTTTGCTGGTACTAAGGACAATTTCTTTCCCTACTATTTATTATAGGCCAAGAAAAATTAATTATACAGTATTCGAAAAAAAATTGGAATAAGTAGTAAATTGACTTAATCAGGTAAAATTAACCTAAAATTGATCTGACCCGGGCATATCTTGTCCGGGCCAGAACCTAAATCCTATTTTTCAAGCGATGCCTTAATGAAATCAACAAACAGCGGGTGCGGATTGTTCGGTCTGCTCTTCAGCTCCGGATGGAACTGGGTAGCTACGAACCACTTGTGCTCCGGTATCTCTATGATCTCAACGAGCCTTTCATCAGGGCTCAGGCCAGCAAATACCATGCCCTTCGCTTCGAAATCAGCCCTGTATACATTATTGAACTCATATCTGTGTCTGTGCCTCTCATAGATAAGGTCTTTGTCATAGGCAGCCCTTGTGAAGGTGTCCTCCTTTATCCTTGCAGGATAAAGTCCAAGCCTCATGGTTCCTCCCATCTCGCTTATATCCTTCTGTTCAGGCATCAGGTCAATCACCGGGTGCTTGGTTTCCGGATCGATTTCCGAGGTGTTTGCACATTCCAACCCGAGGACATTCCTGCCGAATTCTATGACCGCGGTCTGCATTCCAAGGCAGATACCAAGGAATGGCACATTGTTTTCCCTCGCGAACCTTACAGCCTCGATCTTACCTTCGACACCGCGATAACCGAAGCCTCCAGGTACGAGTATTCCGTCCACATCGTCAAGGTAGTCGGCTGCGTTCTCGTTTGTCAGGTCATTTGAGTTGACCCACTTTATGTCAACCGATGAATCGTTCTTCAGTCCTCCATGGCCGAGCGCTTCGACGACTGACAGATACGCATCATGAAGCTCCACATACTTTCCTACCAGAGCGATCCTTGTATTTTTCTTTGGATTCTTCAGCCTCTCGACCATTTCCTCCCACTTCGAATTGTCTATGGCACCACAATTCAGCCCGAGCTTTTCACATACTAGAGTATCAAGTCCTTCCTTATGGAGCATGAGAGGAACCTCATACAGGTTCTCAGCATCCAGGTTCTGGATCACAGCCCTTCCTTCTATGTTGCAGAACAGGCCGATTTTGCTCTTGAGGTCAGATGAGAGCTCCTTCTCTGACCTGGCCACTATGATGTCAGGCTGGATTCCTATGCTCCTCAGCTCCTTTACGGAGTGCTGGGTCGGCTTTGTCTTTAACTCTCCGGCTTTTCCGAGGAAGGGAACCAGCGTCACGTGTATGAAGAGGACGTTATCCATTCCCGCATCATACTTTATCTGCCTTATCGCCTCAAGGAACGGCTGAGACTCTATGTCACCCACAGTGCCTCCGATTTCAGTTATGACGACATCGACATCCTTCTCCTTGGAGACCCTTATGACCCTTTCCTTTATCTCGTTGGTTATATGTGGGATTACCTGAACAGTGCCTCCAAGATATTCTCCCTTTCTTTCCTTGCTGATAACGCTGTGATAGATCTTGCCTGTAGTGACATTGCTGCTCTTGGAAAGGTTCTCGTCTATGAACCTTTCATAATGTCCAAGGTCGAGGTCCGTCTCTGCTCCGTCATCTGTAACGAAAACTTCCCCATGCTGGTATGGGCTCATTGTTCCCGGGTCAACGTTCAGGTAAGGGTCGAACTTCTGTATGGACACCTTGAGTCCTCTGTTCTTAAGTAGCCTTCCAAGCGATGCTGCAGTTATTCCCTTCCCGAGCGACGATACGACTCCACCAGTGACAAAGATAAATTTAGTACTTCTCATGACAAACCTCCAAAAAGATGTTGACAGGATAATTGTATTTGGTATAATAGTAATTACCCTCTAATTAGAATGGGCGTATTATTTGATCAAATAAATAATAGTAATAGTAACACACATTGACCATGTGTGCTACTATTATTTTTTTCTATATGGTTTTATTTTTTCAGCTCTTCACGATCCTGATGGACATGTCGTTCTTGTCCTTGTAATCACCCTTGACTTCCAGGTCATATCGGACAAGGATGTCATATCCGGTTTCAACCTTCCTTATGTCAAGCTTCTCAGTTGATACCTCCATGGCTATGGTTCCGTACTGCATCTTATAAAGAATGCTGTCAATGTAGCCTTCCTTGAATTTCAGCCTTGCATTGAGGTTTCCGGTCCTTACTATCTCCATGTGGTCCTGATATATGTTTATCCTTGTTCTGATGCCTTCCATGCCTGTCAGGTCGCTCTCGTCGTATTCAACCACCGAGTGCTCCTTGCCTTCTGAATATGAGCCCTTGTAAACAACCTCTATAGGCTCTTCATCGGGTTTCTTGTTGATGATGTAAATCGTAGCCTTGCCCATCTGCCACCCCGCATATTGTTAGGTTTATCTTATAATTTCATTAAGCTTCCGAATATCGAAATCGTCTATGCTATAATTATAACAGAAAATAACACTGGTGTACGGCAAAAGGAGTGTTCCTCATGAGGGCATTGATACTTACTGTATCCGCAGGCAGCGGCCACAACAAAGCTGCGGAAGCCATTAAAGAGGCTGTCCTCAGGAACGAACCGGGTTCAGAGGTCAGGGTCATCAATACAATAAAATACATCAGCCCAACGCTGGACAAGCTGGTTATCGGCACGTACCTGAAAAGCATCAAGTACTACCCGGTTTTCTTCAAATACCTTTATAAATATGCGGACAACAGGGAATCCATAGCAGTAACAAGGTTTTGGTATGAATATGTGACAAAGGGACTTATCCCGACCATAGATGAATTCAATCCCGACGTCATCGTCGCCACCCACCCCTTCACGTCGCAAGTACTTTCAATGCTGAAGAAAAACCACAGCCTCATGAAGCCAGGCTGTGTAGTCATGACTGACTTCGGCGCACACTCTTTCTGGGTTCACAGGAACATTGAAGCCTATGTGGTCTCGAACGATGACATGATAGATGAGCTGAAGGAAAGAGGCATTGAGGAAGGCAGCATCCATGTATTCGGGATACCTACAGGACGGAAGTTCGCGCAGCATCCTGAAAGGTCCGAGACCCTTAGGGAACTGGGACTCACGGACAAGAGGACCATAACAGTTATGGGAGGAAGCCTTGGGCTTGGCAACATAGAGATCATTGTACGGGAACTCCTGTCCATTGAGTGCGATCTGCAGCTTATAGTGGTATCCGGCGGAAACCTCAAGCTGCATGAGAGGATGACCGAGATCAATGAAGCCTCAGAAAGAAAATTCCTGAACCTCACATATGTTGACAACATGGACGACATCCTCGGGATCACGGACCTGCTGGTGACAAAGCCAGGCGGACTGACAGTTGCGGAAAGCTTCGTGACAGGCACCCCGCTTGCCATATTCTCAGCCGTTCCGGGACAGGAAGCCCAGAATGCAGCCTATCTCCTGAGGCATGACCTGGCTCTTGACATAGGTTCAGGCACCGACTGCAGGGATGCCATATGCAGCCTCATGAAGGACGAGATGAGGCTCGCAAGGATGAAGGCGAGGTCAAGGGAGCATTCAAAGCAGAACGCGGCTGATGAAGTGTATGCGCTCCTTAAGAGACTGGCAGCAAAAAATGAAGCAATAATTTAAGGACCCAAAGTTTGGGTCCTTTATCTTGTCTTTGTAAGTATTACTTCCCTGTACTTGTCCCTGAAAAACACTTCCGCCTTTCCGGCATCCTCTGCATTACTGAAGATCCCATACACGGTCGGGCCGCTTCCGCTCATCAGGGTGCCTATAGCTCCATGTTCAGAAAGCGACTCCTTGATGGTCTTCAATATAGGGTGCTTCCTGAGGGTCACATTCTCAAGCAGGTTCCGCATGTTATATGCGACTGCGTCAAGATTCCGCATTTCCATTGCAGAGATCAGCCTTCTGGTTGATACGTGCCTCTTCACCTTGTCCAGCTCGAATCCCATATAGGCATCCTTGGTCGACACACCGAATGCAGGCTTAACAAGAAGGACGTCAACTCCTGAAAATGGCTTCAGCGGTTTCACTACTTCACCTACCCCGCTGCAGAGGGCTGTCCCGCCCACAAGGCAATAAGGCACGTCTGCTCCCACCTTCAGTCCAAGACCCATCATCTCTTCCATGGACAAGCCCAGGCCATAAACCTCATTCATACCTCTGATGACCGCAGCGGCATCTGTGGAGCCCCCGGCAAGTCCGGCAGCTACAGGTATGTTCTTCTCGATAGATATCCTTACTCCCCCATCTATACCGCATCTCTTGATCATCATTTCAGCAGCCTTATAGGCTGTATTCTTTGAATTGCAGGGTATGTACTCCTTGCTGCAGGAAAGGGTTATGCCCTTATCCGCTTTTTCTACCTCAACCACGTCGTGCAGCTCAATTTCCTGCATTACCATTTCAAGGAGATGATAGCCATCCTCCCTCTTTGCGACGATATCAAGGGACAGGTTGATTTTCGCATGTGCTTCAAGCCTCATTTCAGGCATCTCCTTCCAGTAGAGGTGATACTTTCACCGATTGGTGATAATTTCACCGTATGGTGATACTTTCACCCCACAGACTCCATTGCCTAAATTATATCCCAAAAACAGGAAAAAGGCACCCGGATTGGATGCCTTTAGTTCTTGTATAACAGCTGAACTGTCTTTGTCAGTACGTCTGAGTAGCTGAATGTAACAGTCCCTTTGCTTTCGTTGTCCAGTCTTACTAGAAAAATACTGGAATAAGCCTGTTCGATTATGCCGGTGCTCTCGTAAATCTTCCGTCTGCCAACATTGGCTTTCAATTTGACGTTTTTTCCTACGTTGTTCGAGATTTCCTCGCGTATGGCTTCAATGCTCTCTACGCTGGTGTTCCTGTCCATCAAACCACCTTCTTCCTGTACCATTATACCCTAAAGAAGTTTTTCTGTCAAATTATAACTTTTAATATTATCACTGCATATATTCAGTGTCAATAGTCTTTGTTAACAATTCATTCATTTTTATAAAATATTTTTTCAGGCTTATTTTTTAGCTTCTTTCAATGAAAAAAGCACCATGCCACGCATGATGCTCCGGTTACTCGACAGTTGCCATTATCTTCTTCAGGGAAGGGATCTTCCTCAGGTGAGCCATGATGAAATTAGCAGTGATGCCTACGAATATACCCGTTCCGATGCCTATGAAGGTCAGTACCGGCAGATACAGCATTACAGTAATATTCTGCACAATGTAGGAAGCAACAAGAAGCTGACCTATGTTGTGGCTTATGGCTCCTGCGCCGGATACACCTATGATGGAGACCTTGTCCTTCAGAAGATTCTTTACCGCTGCCATCACCATAAGGCTAAGCAGTCCTCCGCTCAGGCTGTACAGCATGGACGACAGGTTACCGCCGAAGAAGGTGGCCAGGAAGACCCTCAGAAGTACCACAACCAGTGATGACTTGAATCCAAGAGTATACAGGGAAATTATCGTGAATATGTTGGCAAGTCCCAGCCTTGCACCCGGAACGCCGATCGGAAGAGGTATCATGCCCTCTACCACGTGAAGCACAAGGGCCTGCGCTACTATAAGTGCTATGAAAACCATCCTTGTTGTCTTGTTCATGCTTTCCACCTCAATTCGTGGTAATATCGGTCTGTTCTTCATCAGGAACCGTACCCTTGATTTCAACCACTACCTTGTGAGGCAGGCATACTATCATATCACCAGGCTTGCTCGCAGCGCCCTGGTATACGCACACCTGGTCAGGACAGTCTGCTTCGAACATCATTACCTTCCCGTCAACGACCTGAATAAGGTTCATACCGAGCTCGGTCTTGACAAGGATGTCCTCGCTTCCAGTATGCCCGGTGAGCTTTATCGTCCTGTATTCCTCTCCCTGCACCGTTACCACGGCATATACGCCGTCAGTCTCATCATTGCCTGCAACTGTCATGGCGAATATGCCGACAGGAACAAAGGACAGGAGCACGAATAATGCGATTATTATAATGTCCCATTTCTTAACTTTCATATCATTCCCTATTTCGCCTTCAAGGCATTACTTTTCAACCCATAAATTATAGCAGATTTGACAGTACAATGGTACAGCATCAACTCTAAATATTGCTTAAAAATTCACAATTAAAATAAGCTGATTTAGGTGCTTTGTTTCTCCCGCCGTAATCCATCAAAGGCAGCAAGGTAGCTTCCGATCATCATCAGCACAAGGGCTGCAAGGAAGGTCGGAGACAATGGATCGTGGAATACCGCATACGATATGGCGGCTCCTATAAACGGCGCAACAGCGTAGTAGGAGCTTGTCCTCGCGGCGCCAAGTCCTCTCTGTGCATATACGTAGAGCCATATGCTCATTCCATATGAGAAAAACCCCAATATCATTGCATATAGCACAAATTTCAGTTCAGGAGGTGCATCTCCGATCAAAAACGCTACAATGAGAGACCCAGCTCCTGATCCAAGGCCTTTAAGGACAACCACCTGAAGCGGATCCTTTAGCGAAAGCATCCTGGTGCAATTGTTCTCAAATCCCCAGGCTGTAGCTGCCAGAAGCACGAAGACTGAACCAAGTGAAAAGTTCAGGCTGCCAGCTTCTCCAAGCGACAGCAGCATGCTTGCTGCCGTTATTACGGCTATCCCCTTCCAGAGCCTCTTCGACACAGGCTCGCCGAATAGCATGAATGCTATCATTGAAGTGGCTGCGATCTCGAAGTTGTTAAGCAGCGATGCATTTGAAGCGGTGGTCATCCTCAGTCCTATCATAAGAAGGATCGGAGCTATGATGTCCAGGATGATCATAAGCACCACAAAGGTCAGGTCACTCCTGTCCAGCCTCGTTTCCTTATGTCCATTATTGAGGCTTTTGCG
Source organism: Clostridiaceae bacterium UBA6085 (assembly GCA_002428605.1). Lineage (GTDB taxonomy): Bacteria > Bacillota > Clostridia > Clostridiales > Clostridiaceae > Youngiibacter. The sequence continues at coordinate 59,617 of DIXH01000025.1, read as the reverse complement.
AAGCATGCCAACAAGGGACATGCCTATTCCGGCTCCTAGATAAAGGAAGGAAGCCATGAAGACAGGCGTTGCCTGTTCAAGCAGAAGCTTGGATGCCGGAGCGCTTGCTGCATACAGTGCTGCAGCAGCAAATGCCATGACCGCATATTGTGGCTTCACTCTTTCCATGGTACCTCCATCATCCTACTGATTTACAACAGTCTCATCCTCTATCGGATTTCCGTCATAATCACCTGTCACCTGTTCGTACGGGTCATCTATCTCATAGTTGTATTTCCTTACGTAGCCCGGATACTGAGTCTCCAGCATGTCCTTGAAATACTCCTCGTACATGGCAAGAGCTATCGGTGCCACATATGATCCTCTGGTGCTGTCGTATACTACTACGGCAATCGCGATCAGAGGGTCATCAGCAGGTGCGTATGTGACATACACTCCGTACGCGGACCTTCCTATGAATGCAGAATCATTGCTTCGTACGCTTGCGGTTCCTGTCTTTCCTGCGGTAGCTATAGGGAAATTCCTGAAGGTTGAGTAGGCTGTACCGCCTGGCTCATTTACAGCCCTCATGCTGTTTCTTACAGCTTCAAGGGTGCTTGCGCTTATTCCGGTCTCCTCAAGTACTTCAGGCTGGTTTTCAAGTATTATGTTGCCTTCCTCATCGAGGACCCTGTCCACCAGGGAGGTCCTGTATCTGGTTCCGCCATTTGCTATGGTAGCTATGGAGTTCGCCATCTGAAGCAGGCTTATCTGGGTATCGCCCTGTCCGAGCGAAGCGGATATTACATTGACCGGGCTCCACATCTCATTTACCTTGTCATACACAATATATTCTGCTATCTGGTTCGCATAGTAGCTTGCCTTCTCAACATCAGACCCTGCAGGAAGAGTATCGATAAAGTCCTGGAAAAGAGGTGTCAGTACCTTCGAGAAGTCCTCAAGCTTCGGTCCCTTCCTGATATTGGCATCATCAAGGCTTATATCAAGGGCATCCTTGACCGCATCCTTGATTGCCTGTTTCGCAAGTGCCGTTGAATCCATGTCAGCATTGTCGACACCTATGCTTATGGGCTTGAACGCAGAACCGTTCCTTGCCTTTCCTGCATTCAGGAACTCGACAACGCCGAAATTTATGAGCCTCTGGGTTATCAGCCTCTTGCTCTCGTGGTTGTAAACATTGCTTTGTATGTTCTCGCTTATCTCGATACCTGTGGTGCTGTGGGCAGGCTCATCGGGGTTGTGGCCGAGACCCAGCTTCCATGCCCATTCGGATATGGAGTTCAGTCCTCCGTTCTGGTAGAGCCTGTAGCCAAGGTCTGCAAAAAACACGTTAGAAGACTTGGCCATCGCCTTATTCAGGTTAAGGGAACCGTAGGCAGAGCCTCCGTCATTCCTAACCCTGTAGCCTCGAAGTGATGAGCTTGTGAACGATCCGCCGTCGAATATTATCGTAGAAGGTGTTATTGCTCCTTCCTCAAGGGCTGCCACTGCCGTTATAGGCTTGAATGTGGATCCGGGAGGCGTTATTCCCTGCGTTGCGTAATTGAAGAACGGCCTTGCATAAAGGTCATATGGGTCCCTTCTCGTACCGTCTGAATTAAGTGGGAAAAGGTAGTCAATGCTTATCGCATTTCCTTCCTTGTCCCTGAGGTTGAGCCTTTGTATGAGGTCATTGCCAAAGGCTTCATAGTCAGGATTGAAGTATTTCCTGTAAAGTTCCGGAGTAAGCCTTCCGGGGACTGCGAATATGTTGGGATCGTAGCTCGGGAAGCTTGCTAATGTCAGCACCCTCCCTGTCTTGACCTCAATTGCCACAACAGCTCCTCTTGTCGCATTCGAGGAATCCGAAATATATCCGCCTGTCGTGTGTATCCTATTGGTTGTCGTCAGCTGTTCTGAAATCTCTCTAAGGCCTTTTTCAGCTATGTTCTGAAGCTCCATATCGATTGAAAGCTGAACGGTGTTGCCCGGGTTGACATCCAGTCTGAAGAGCTCCTTGACGGTCCTTCCGTTCTTGTCTACTTCGACCGTACTTCCACCCTTGCTTCCCTTGAGCCTGTCCTCATATGCCGCCTCTATTCCGGAAGCGCCGATGTAGTCTACTGATACGTCATAGCCTCTTTCCTCATACCTGTCCTTCTGGGTACTGTTTATAGGTGACAGATAGCCCAGGACATGAGCCGCCATCTCGCCGTATGGATAAAGCCTTATGGGCTCCGTGTCAACCTGTATGCCCGGAAGGTCAGACAGCTGCTGCATGAATGTGAAAGCGCTGTCCTCCTTCATGTTGTTTACAATCGTAACAGCCCTTGAGCCCTGGTAGCTCTCCATTGTTATGCTGTCCTTGATCTCTATGTAGTCCCTGATCGCAGCATCTGAAAGCCTCGTGCTCATCAAAGCATAAAGCTCCTCACCGCTCATCGTTGAATACTCCTTGTTCTTGTCGGAACCATCTTCAAGGGCCTCATATATCTTGTATTTCTTTATCAGATAATAGAAGGTATCCTCTGCTCCGTATGCGATCACCATGCCGTCAAGGAGGTCTGTCTCCGACTCATTGAGCTCCGAGATCTTTTCCTTTCCCGTGGTCGCCATCAGCGACTCATTGAATATCAGGGAATCGATCCCTCTGTCCTTTTTCCATCTGAGCTCAAGGCGCCTGAGTCCCTCCGGGGTTTCAGATGAGAACTCGAACCTGAAAGGTTCAAGCTTCAGTTCGAAGGCATCAGAATCAGACTCCCCAGCCTTTTCCAGCAGTGAGTTCACCTTGTCTATTGTATTGTATATCTCTTTCCTTGCCTCGGCGGTATCCACGTATACGAGATTGTAGCTCTGGACCGATGTTGCAAGGATATTCCCCTCGCTGTCGATGATGTCCCCTCTGGGGGCTTTCTCGCTCAGGTTCTTGATGAATTCGTCATTTGCCCGTTCAGCGTATTCCTCGCCCATTATCACCTGAAGCGTTGTAAGCCTTGCGATGATTACACTGAATACTGCAAGCATAACGATGAGCAGAGCATTGTATCTGTCAAATTTCTTCTTTTTTCTATTCTTAAAATCCATATCGATCCTCTTGCTTAAATTTATACACATATCATACTACAGAAGCAATCTTGCTTAAACCTTAAGAAAAGATGAACTTTCCCTTTGATGCCTAATTGAAAATGGCTTAAATTCCACTATATTGTATAATAACCTTATAGGAACGCTATTTCAGGCCCGATTAAGGCTTGAAGACACAAATATTAAGAATTATGCCATATACTGGTATCAATATATATCGGAGGTTCAATATGGACAAACAGACAATACTCATCGTAGACGATGAAAAGGAGATAAGGGAGCTCATCGAGATCTATCTTGCAAACGAGGGCTACAATACGCTCAAGGCAACAAACGGAGAAGAGGCACTGGAAATGATCGCAAGCAACCATGTGGACCTGATCATCCTGGACATAATGATGCCCAAGAAGGATGGAATCCAGGCTACAATGGAGCTCAGGAAGACAAAGAACATGCCGATCATAATGCTTTCAGCGAAGACACAGGACATGGACAAGATCCATGGCCTCACTTCAGGCGCCGACGATTATCTTACCAAACCCTTCAATCCCCTTGAGCTGATCGCAAGAGTGAAGAGCCAGCTAAGGAGATACTATGTCCTTAACAGTGAAAAGCCACGAAACGAGAATGTACTTACCCTTGACGACATCACGATCAACATAGGCACAAGGGAGGTCAAGAAGGGCGAGAAGGACATCAAGCTTACAAAGACCGAATTCGACATGCTTGAATACATGACAAGGAACGTGGGGATCGTGCTTTCCGTCGAGAAGATTTATGAGAATGTCTGGAAAGAGGAATTCCTTGAGTCCGAAAACACCGTAATGGTCCATATCAGGAAGCTAAGGGAGAAGATCGAGGACGATCCAAGGAATCCAAGATACATCAAGACAGTCTGGGGAGTAGGATACAAGGTTGAAAAATAAGCAGAACAAGGCTACTGCAAATAAAAAGGCATCGAGGTCCGACAGGTTCTTCAGCCTTATAGACGGCATCATCCGGGACAGGATCTCAAGCAACATCCAGCTTGAACTTATTTTCGCCGTAGCGATCTGCCTCGTGGCGGCCTTTATCGGCTACAACGTCACATACAAGATGACTGAGAGGACCGTTGAGACCTCCCATATCTCCTACGACAGCGGCATTGAGAGCATAAGGGACTCGGCATACGATATCGCCGAAAGGATGATCAATGACTTAAGGTACAAGGAAGAGACCGAAATAACCGACGAGATGAGGAGAAATGTCAGGTATCCTTCTGAGAACAATCCACTTGCCAAGCAGTTCGACCTTTATCAGGCAATGAAGAATCTCATTGAGGATTTCTCAAGGGTCGAAAACCTGAAGGTAATGGTTACCGACCTCAACGGAAACATCCAGTTCAAGACCGAGGGCGTCTCAGAGTCAAAACTGGATATATTCGACGTGCTCAAGAACAGCTTTGATGTGTCCTATTCCGGTTCAACAACAATCTACCATAATCCCGGTACACCTCAGGACCCTGCACAGGAGATGACTTTGGTCTATCCCATGAATTTCCTGGACGAGGACAGGTATCTAATAGTCAAGGCGGCTCCTGCAGCCGTTGTTGATACCACATTAAGCTACGTATACAATACATCACTTGCCCTATTCGCTGCCCTTTTATTATTCGTTGCCCTGTTCCTCATAATAACCAGGAGGAAGATGGACTACATCCAGCAGCTTTCTGATACGGTAAAGGTCATTTCCACAGGAAACTTCAAGTACAAGGCTCCTGTAAAGGGAAATGATGAGCTTACAAACCTTGCTAAGAGCATAAATTCCATGGCAACGGACATCGATGTCAGGATCGAGGAGGAACGCAAGCTCGAACAGATGAAGAACGACCTCATCACTAACGTATCCCATGACCTGAGGACTCCTCTTACCTCCATTATCGGATATATCGAGCTAGCCAAGTCAGATGCGATATCACCTGAGAAGAGGAAGGAATACATCGAGATTGCAAGTTCAAAGTCACTTAGGCTCAAGGAGCTCATAGAGTCCCTGTTTGAATACTCAAAGCTTGAGAGCCCAGAGCACAAGCTTAACATCATGAATGTAAGCCTCAGGGAGCTCATAGAGCAGCTTGTGGAGGAGATGATCCCTCTTGCGGAAGAATATGGACATACCCTGGAGAAGGTCATGCCTAAGGTTGATGTCATTGTGGAAGCTGATGTGCAGCAGATAGTCAGGCTTTTTGAGAATCTCATAACCAATGCAATCAAGTATTCGACAGAAAAGGTACCTATAAAGGTATTGCTGTCACTTGAAGAAGGAGCTACTCTGGCAAGGGTCTCCGTGGAAAATTCCGTTGGCGACATCGATGAGTCAGAGATACCGAAAATGTTCGAGCGTTTCTACCGCCTGGACAAATCAAGGTTCTCCGGAAACGGAGGCAGCGGTCTCGGCCTTGCCATATCAGAAAACATAGTCAAGATGCACTCAGGCAGGATAAGCGCCAGAAAGACGGACCGCAGCACCCTTGTAATTACCGTGGACCTTCCTGTAAGGTTCTATCCTGGCCCGGGCGCAGTATTATAGCAATCTAAGTGAAAACACCGTGTCTTTAATTTTTACGAGTTTTGCATTATAATGTAATAGATTACACTATTAATGAGTGAAAAGGGGGAAAGCAATGAAGATTAGGAAAGTGCTTAACATGAAATATATCTTCATATACCTGTTCCTCATCCTGATCGCAGTATTCACTAACGAGTATTATAAGAGCGGCAAGAAGCCGGAACTGGGCTACTCGATAGTATTTCTTCTCATGGGACTTACCATAGCGGCATTCTACATTGTGAAGGACATGATATACAACCCGTCAAGGATGAACTACAGGAACGTGATCATGGAAAAGGCCCTGTTCAACCACAGAGGAAAGATACTGAAGGAAGTTGACTCAGTTCCTCTGCACAAGGACTTCATAGCGCTGTATCTCGGAAGGAACAGCGAAGACCCTTATGGAGCGACAGTGTCAAGCCTGCAGGCAGTAAGGTACAAGGGAACCAGGATGGTTGATTCCCTCTTTGTCCCAATAGAGTCAAGAGACCCTCTTTTTGAGAAATACAGCCTGTCGATCGGGGAAGCATTCGCTAAGTTCATAAAGTTTGCCGATACTATGCCGGTTGTCACATATAACCAGGCATTTATGCACACCTACATCAACATAAAGCTGGACAAGGACATCCAGCTGACTTACCTCGATGCGATGAAGATGAGCAAGGATATCTACAACCTGTACAATGAGCCCATAAAGAAGCTGACAAGGCATCTGAGGCTGATGAACCTTGAAAACGACAGGCTCGCAGGAGCCAAGACAGTAGGCGCGATCTATCTGGACTACGTGTATACTCTCAACGTGTTCAAGGCAAAGGAGAAGAAACGTCTCCAGAAGCTTATAAAAGGAAAGTCCGGGGGAGCCAAACTGTTCCAGATTCCGGAAAAAGCCAGGAAAAGCCATCTTGAAACCAAGGAGCAGATAGCAGAAACGGAACACGTATCAGGAAACTGACCAAGGATGTGATTGAATTGAAGAGACTCTTCATCATCTACCAGGGAAGGGTCCAAGGGGTTGGCTTCAGGTATTTCGTCTACAGGGCCGCTTACATCATGAAGCTGACAGGTCATGTCAGGAACATGGATAACGGTAATGTGGAGGTGGAAGTACAGGGACCTGATGACCATATCTCAGTCTTTCTCGACACAGTAAAGGGCGGTAACGGGTATTCAAGGATCGAGAACTACTCGATGAAAGAGATACCGGTGAAGCCCAATGAAAAATCCTTCGATATCACCTATTGAGCCGGAAGGTCTCCAATAAACGGAGACCTTCCGTTTTATTTTTCACAATGTTTTTTCACCATGTGCCCCAATCGAATGCGTGCATAATGAGGCATCTAACTATCACCGGAAGTTGCGCTAAATGAGGAATGCCTATATAATAATGGGAGCAAGGTTTGGATATCAATATGAAATTCCAGATGGAATAGCGCCAGAACCGGCTGATTCAGCCGGTTGACGAGGATGGAGTAATCGAAAGTTCGGCGGATGCTCCACGGTATGCACTACCGAAAAAGCTCCCTCAAATACCGGAGGCAACTTCGGGGACAAAGGGGATCAGGTGCCCAGACCTTTCTTAATAAAATAAGAAAGGATGTATTGTCATGTGTGGAATTGTCGGTTATTTAGGAGGCAAGGATGCTACGGACGTCCTTGTGCACGGTCTTTCAAAGCTCGAATACAGGGGCTATGATTCGGCAGGCATCGCTGTGCCTGAAGATGGTAGGATCACCATCGTGAAGACAAAGGGAAGGCTTAAGAATCTTGCGGAAAAGCTGGAGACGGAGCCAGCCCACGGTCATCTTGGAATAGGCCACACCAGGTGGGCCACCCACGGTGAACCTTCGGACGTGAACTCTCACCCTCATTGCAGCAACAACGACAGGATTTCTGTTGTGCACAACGGCATAATCGAAAATTACATGGAGATCAAAAGCTGGCTTGCTGACAAGGGTTATACTTTCCTGTCGGAGACAGATACCGAGGTCATACCTAACCTAGTAGACCACTATTTCAACGGATGCCTGCTTGAGGCAGTCATCAATGCGACACAGAGGCTCAAGGGAAGCTACGCGCTTGGAGTCATATCCCTTGACGATCCTGACAAGATAATAGCTGTAAGGAAGGACAGTCCTCTCATAATCGGAATTGGAGAGAACGAGAGCTTCATCGCCTCGGACGTTCCTGCCATACTCAATTACACGAGGGAAGTCGTATATCTTGATGACATGGAATTCGCGGAAATTACGGGATCCGGCATCAAATACTACAACGCCAACCTGGAGCCTGTTGAGAAGTCAGCCACCACGATAACCTGGAATGCGGACTCTGCCGAAAAGGGCGGATATGATCACTTCACGATAAAGGAGATCCATGAGCAGCCGAAGGCCCTCAGGGATACCATGACATCGAGGATAGTGGCAGGTCAGAAGGTCAAGCTGGACGACATAACTATAACCAAGGAAATGCTTGAAAGCTACTCAAGGATCTACATAGTTGCCTGCGGAACGGCTTACAATGCCGGAGTTGTCGGCAAGACAGCAATAGAATCACTGTCAAAGATACCTGTAGAGGTTGATGTCGCATCAGAATTCAGATACAGGGACCCGATAATAGACTCAAGGACACTGCTCATTGTCATAAGCCAGTCCGGAGAGACTGCTGACACTTTGGCGGTACTACGTGACTCAAAGAAAAAGGGAGCAAGGGTAATAGCGATCACCAACGTGGTCGGAAGCTCGGTTGCAAGGGAAGCTACAGATGTGTTCTACACCTGGGCAGGACCTGAAATCGGAGTTGCATCGACTAAGGCATATCTCACCATGCTTATAGCAGTGTATACAATAGCCCTGCATTTTGCCGAGCTGCTTGGCACAATGACCGATGAGGAGACTGATGTCATCAAGAAGGAGATGCTTCTTCTTCCAGACAAGGTTTCAAAGGTAATCGAAGAGAAGGAAAGCATACAGAAGTTCGCCTTGAAGATCCATGGCGAAAAGGATGTGTTCTTCATCGGAAGAGGCCTGGACTATGCGGTCGCAATTGAAGCGGCCCTCAAGCTCAAGGAGCTCACATACATCCATGCGGATGCCTACCCTGGTGGAGAGCTTAAGCACGGCCCCATAGCCCTCATCGAGAAGAATACCTCGGTGCTTGCATCGCTTACACAGAGAAGCCTGCTTGACAAGATGCATTCAAACCTCAAGGAGGTAACCTCCAGAGGCGCGAAGGTCATGGTTGTAACATATGAGAGCAATAAGACTGTAGACAGCTTCGTCGATACAGCGGTACACATACCTGAAACGCTAGACCTGCTTGCACCAGTACTTGCAGTCGTACCTATGCAGCTCCTCTCCTACTACGTCTGCTCATTCAAGGGCCTGGACGTAGACAAGCCGAGGAACCTTGCAAAATCAGTTACAGTGGAATAGAATGAGCACCCCGGAATTTTTTCCGGGGTGCTTTAATTTAGCTTCAATTACTGTCTATTTATCCCTGGCTTCCATTTCCCTTGACTTGAGCCCTGCAGCCAGAGCACCTTCAATCACAGCGGTCCTGAAGCCCTTTTCCTCAAGTACCCTTACAGCTTCTATGGTCGTCCCTTTGGGCGATGTGACCATGTCCTTGAGCGCTCCCGGGTGCTCCCTTGTCTTCTTGTACAGCATGGCTGACCCGATAAGTGTATCTGCCACTATATCATATGCATCAGCTCTCTTGATCCCCATCCTGACTCCTGCATCTGCAAGTGCTTCCATGAACATGAATACATATGCGGGTGATGATCCGGCTATAGATATGAATCCATGGATGTCTTCTTCCGTTATGAGGTAAGCCTCACCGATTGATGAAAAGAGCTTCACTATGGACTCCCTTAGTTCCAGGTCCAGTCCGTCGGAGACAACGCCGTAAACCCCTTTTGATATCAGTGCAGGAGTATTCGGCATTACCCGCGCCATTGTCGCCTTGTTCTCCGATGCGACTCGCAGGCTCTGGAGTGAAACACCTGCAGCAATCGATACGACTGTCTTCCCTTCAAGATAATCGCAGTTTTCCTTGATCACTCCCAGGATGTCCTTTGGCTTCACCGCGATTATGACTACGTCGCTATCCTTTGCAAGCTCGCGCACACTTGGAGCGACATGGGCTCCTCCCGACTTCAGTTCAGATACGTTCCTGTCGCTCCTGTTGTATACCGTTATCCCATAGCCTGCCTGCTGAAGTCCCTTGCCAATGGCATATCCCATGTTTCCTGTGCCTACTATGCCTATCCTCATCCGGTCCACCTTCCTCTCAATATTCATACTCAATTACATTTTCGCTGATCCTGACCATCAGCTTCTCATCCTTTGAAAGCTTCTTGTATGATACAAGGAACTCGTTCAGCTCATTGTCTGAAAGGTCGACCTTCTTCCTTGAAGAAATCAGGACGATATTGTCATTCAGGAATATAGTCAGGTCATTCCTGTCGTTCTTTATCTCATAATTGAAGCCTGCGTAGCTTTTTATCCTGTCCTTGTATTTTTCAGTGAATCCAAGGGATTTCCTGTACCTTTCATAGTTTCCGCCTGGTATGTTGTACTGCTTCTCGACGTCCTCAGGCGTTACCCCGTATCTTTCCATAAGCTTCATCTGGAGGTCCATGAACTTCTCCTGTGAGATCCCATGTTCCTTCATGTATTCCTGTATCGCCTTGTTTATCTGGGCGAAGTTCATGCTCCCAGTACCCATCTGTCCATAAAGTGACATTATGTAATTCTCGAAATCGTCAATGTCCTTTTCCCGCACCTTGTTCTTCAGCTCGTTGAAGTCAATTATGTCGCTCATTTATTCCTCCTTGCGCGCTTTCAGGAAATCGAGGAAGTCATTCTTCTCGATCCTCGACACTCCGCTGCGCTCGATGTCGTAGCTCCCGTCCGGCAATATTCCTGTCAGATCTTCCATTGCAGCTGCGATTCTCTCCCTGCAGAACGTACCCTGGCACCAGCCCATTGCCGCCCTGGTCCTTCTCTTTATTCCGTCTACCGTGGTAACCTCTATCCCTCTGTCCATAGAATCAGCTATCTCCCCTTCGGTCACCTGCTCGCATCTGCATACTATCCTCTCCCTCTTTCCGACTGGAAGCCTCGAAAGTCTGTCGACCTCCCTGTAGGGCAGATCCTTCGGTGATGCCTCCACAGGCTTCCTGAATGGATTGAAGGAAGCCTCAGGCTCAAGTCTCAAGCCTTCCTCCTCCAGTATCCTTACAAGAAGATGTGCAATTGCTGGTGATGCTGTAAGACCCGGAGACTGTATTCCGGCTGCATTGATGAAGCCCTTGATATTCGACGGTCCGATCACGAAGTCACCTGTCGAACTCCTTGCCCTGATGCCCGTAAAGCTCCTTAGGAAGCTCTCACCTTTAATATCAGGATACAGCTTCTTTGCCTGGTTGTACACATTCTTAAGCCTTTCCTGGTGGGTGGATGTGTCCTCCCTGTCCTCTACGTCCGATGCATCGGGACCTATGAGGAGATTACCATGGATAGTCGGAGTGACCAGCACGCCCTTCCCCATTACAGTCGGAAGCTGGAACACGACATGCTCAAGCAGCTTACCAGTACCCCGGGCAAACAGGAGGTACTCTCCGCTTCTTGGCAGTATTTCAAATCCATCCGCACCTGCCATCCTTGCAACCCTGTCTGACATAACACCGGCGCAATTGACAACGAACGCGGCTTGAAAATCCCCCTTATTGGTAGATAGGTTAAATATCCCGTTCTCCCTTTCAATTCCAGTAACTTCAGTTGACAGGAAAAGGTCAGCTCCGTTTTCAACCGCATTTTCAGCCATGGCTATTGCCATCCCATAGGGTGAACATATCCCTGCACCCTTGCAGAACAGGGCATTCCTTGCCTCTTCCGATATATTGGGTTCCATTTCCCTTATTTCTTCCCTGCCTATTATGGAAAGGTCAGTGAGGCCATTCTCTATTCCGCTCCTGAGGAGCCTTTCCAGAGGCTCCTTATCATCTTCCAAGCTTACAAGCAGGGACCCTGTTTCAGTAAAACCGAAATGAAGCTCATCTTCAAGCTCCCTGAATCTCCTCCTGCCCTCAATGCAAAGCCTTCCCTTTAGGGTATCACTTCCCTCTGCATATCCACCGTGCACTATGGCGCTGTTGGCCTTTGTAGCACCCATGGAGACATCGGGATGCTTCTCGAAAATGGCGATTTTGAGCCTGTACCTTGTAAGCTCCCTTGCAAGGCTCGTCCCGATGATACCGCCGCCTATTATTGCCACATCATGCACCATTTCCAGCTCCACCCCTTATGGTAACCTCTCCTGAGCTGATTACAGATGTCCCTTCATCCTCGGAATCCAGGTACCTGACCATAAGTCCACCCTTCCTGTCCACTCCGACAAGCCTTGCGGGTCTCACCCTGCCTCCGGTGGTTACCGTGATCTCATGGCCGATATACATCAGGGACCCTTTGTAGTCTTCAACTAACCCTTCAGGATCCTCGATGGTCTCCCTGAGCATCTTTTCAAGGTTGTCTGCGATCCTGGCACATAGGAGGCTTCTGCTTATTTGGATTCCTGTCTCATTGACGATAGAAGACGCAATTTCCTTCAGTTCATCGGGAAATTCTCCTGTTGCAACGTTGATTCCTATACCTATGACAAGATGGTCCATCGTTTTCCCTACCGGGTCAAACTTTCCTTCAACAAGTATCCCTCCAACCTTCCTGTCACCCATGTATACATCATTCACCCATTTGAGCCTGGGTCTTATGCCGCATAGCTCATGTATCGCATCTCTCGCTGAGACGGCAGCTGCTATGGTAGCAAGGGAGGTGTCCATCTTCGTGTCAGGCTTCCTGATGAAAAAGGACATGTATAGTCCGCCTTCAGGTGAATGGAAGCTTCTTCCAAGCCTTCCCCTTCCTCCTGTCTGCATCCTTGCAATTACTACAGTACCGTCCTTTGCGCTTCCTTCCTCCGCACGCTCCTTGAGCCAGCTGTTGGTGGAATCAACGGATTCTACCATAACTGCAGTCCTTCCCAGCCATGATGTGTTGATGTGTCCTGATATCTTCCCAAGGTCCAGGTCATCCATGTCAAAACCTCCAGTTTCTTCCTTATGATACAATTCTACAGCACGTCATAGGACTATGGAACTCTTTCCATTGTCCTTGAAGCGATAACATCCGCCCCGGTCCCAAGAACATCCCTTATGATGACATCACCTAAACCAACAGGCGCCTTAACCACAAGACTTCCTATCTCTTCGCATATACTGAGCACGAGTCCTTTAGGGACACTTTTGCTCGTCTTTACAGGAAGCCTCCTGTGGACAGCCCCTTCGATCCTTGCGCTCGAAGAAACCATTCGCCTTGGATCAGTCATTTCCCTTACTGCATATGGTACTCCTCTGGGACAGGAATTCCCCGTGACAAAATATCCATCTGTGTTCGTCTCAACCTTAAGAAGACAGCCTCTCGGGCATACAATGCATATAAGCTCTGCCAATCCTCACACCTCCTCGATTGAAATGGTCATATCTGAATCACTGCTCATGGTCTCGTTTTTTATAGAGATCCTCTCCATTTCCCCCGGAGTTATCCTCGGTCTCCTTACCCTTTTCATCACAGTTCCGGTTTCATCCCTTAATACCAGGTATGCATTCTTGAATACCCGGTCAGCCCTTAAGGAGAACTCAGTGGTTCCAGGGCCGGTAACTGGAGATAAATGCTGGGGTACGACATATGACACTCCATTTCCTGCAAGTACGCCTATCTTCCTTCCTTTTGCCTCAGCTCCTGCCCTTACATAATCAGCTGCGCTTCTTCCTGCCTTTTCCCCTTCCATGCTGACATAGTCCACAAGGTCGTTGACATGGACCACATTGCCGCATGCGAAAACTCCTTCCATGGAGGTTTCCATGGAGCCGTCCACGTATGGTCCCCTGGTCCCAGGATCGATCTCGATCCCTGCTCCCGCTGTTATTTCATTCTCAGGTATGAGGCCAACTGAAAGAAGCAGCGTATCGCACTCAACAAACCTTTCCGTACCGGCTACAGGAATCCTGTCCTTTCCCACCTCAGCGATCACAACTCCCTCAAGCCTTCTTTTCCCTGTGATCTTCGTCACAGCATGCGACAGGAGGAGGGGTATGCCAAAATCATCGAGGCACTGCACTATATTTCTGTTCAAACCGCTTGAATACGGCATTATCTCCACACATGCCAGGACCTTTGCCCCTTCCAGCGTCAATCGCCTTGCCATGATCAGGCCGATGTCCCCTGAACCCAGAACCACAACCTTCCTTCCTACCTTGTGTCCTTCGATGTTGACGTACCTCTGTGCAGCCCCGGCAGTAAGCACCCCTGATGGCCTGTCTCCCGGGATCTGTATGGCTCCCCTTGTCCTTTCGCGGCAGCCCATGGCCAGTATGACAGCCTTTGCACGTATTTCCATTATCCCATGTGAAGGGTTAATTGCCCGTACTATCTTTTCATGTCCATTGCACTGAAGGCTCATTACCATGGTATCAGGCAAGACAGTGACACCTGCTTCGCACATGGATCTTGAGTACCTTTCCGCATATTCAGGTCCTGTCAGCTCTTCATTGAACCTTAGCAGCCCGAAGCCTGAGTGTATGCACTGGTTTAGTATCCCGCCGGTTTCAATGTCCCTGTCGATTATAATAACGGATCCGGCTCCAGATCTTTTCGCCTCGATGGCTGCCGCCATTCCAGCAGGACCAGCCCCGATGATTGCTATATCATGATCCATCTTCCTCACCTCCGAGTACGTAGGACCCGTCAAGGTCTAGCGGCACCTCCCACGGCTTTATATTCAGCTCCCTGGAGATTATTTCAATCACCTTAGGTCCGCAGAAGCCTCCCTGGCATCTGCCTGAGCCAGGCCTAACCCTTCTCTTCACTCCATCTTGTGATACTGCCCCCAAGGGTCCTTTAAGTGATTCAATTATCTCACCTTCGGTTATCCCCTCGCATCTGCAGATCACCCTGCCATAGGCTGGATTTTCCTGTATTACGGCCTGCTTCTCCTCATCGTTCATCTCGCTGTATTTCGCTCTCACTTCAGGGTCGTTTTTTTCAGGCCTTGGCGCCATATGCAGTCCTGTAGACTCAAGAAGCCTCAGAGCCTCCCAGGCGATTGCAGGAGCTGCAGTAAGGCCGGGTGACTTGATTCCCGCAAGGTTGATAAGGCCCCTTACAGACGCTGATTCCTCTATTATGAAATCCTTCCTGTCAGAATATGCCCGAAGTCCAGCATAATTCCTTATGGTATCCCTGAAGTTGATCGATTCAACTGAACGGAGTGCACTCTCCTTTACCACCTCAAGCCCCTCCCTTGATGTTGCCTTGTCCTCCTTGCCTTCTGCAGGCCCTGAGTCAGGACCCACAAGCAGGTTCCCATGCACAGTCGGAGTGACCATTACTCCCTTGCCCCTGTCAGACGGGCACTGGAACAGTGTATGCGAAACCAGAGTGCCCTGGCTTTTGTCAAGTACGTAATACTGCCCCTTGCGCGGCAATATCGTAAACTCCTTTTCACCTGCCATCTCCATTATCTCATCAGCATGGATCCCGGCGGCGTTGACTATCCTCTTCGCCTGAACCTGTGACTCCCCGCCATTTATCTCGATCTCAAAGAAATCAGTCGTTTTCCTTATTCCTGTGACAGTATTCCTGAAGCGAAGGGATACGCCCCTGTTTGCAGCTTTCACTATTAGGGCCATGCACATCTCCCATGGTCCCACTATGCCTGCAGAAGGAGCAAGGAGCGCGCCTGATACTTGCGCTCCCAAATTAGGCTCAAGCAGCAATAGCTCCTCTCTGTCAATGATCCTAAGGCCTTTGACGCCGTTCGCAACCCCTCTTTTATACAGCATTCCTATCGTATCAAGGTCTTCTTCTGAAAAGGCAAGGACCAGAGCACCGTTCCTTATGTAAGGGAATCCTGCTTCCTTTGAAAGCCTCTCGAACATGGAGCAGCCTTCGACATTGAACCTAGCCATAAGGGTACCCTCTTCAGGATCGAAGCCGGCATGCACAAGCGCTGAATTTGCCTTTGTGGCTCCTGCTGCCGCATCATTTTCCTTTTCGATAAGGCATACTGAAATGTCCAGCCTTGAAAGTTCATAGACTGTGCATGCACCGACAATACCTGCACCTATGACAGCAACGTCGTACAATTGAATCCCTCCTTATGGAAAAGCCGTGCAGTCTGATTGCATTCCAATCAGACTATGCACGACCTATGTTTATCCATATCTTTCTTTACCGGCAATTTCTATCCGATCGTATCGGTCTCAGCAGTATCCTTCACTACGCGTATGCTTCTGGTAGGATATGGAATCGAGATCCCGTTCCTGTCGAAGGATGCCTTGACCTGCTCATGCATGTCATAGTGAAGATTCCAGTAGTTTTCCTTGAGACACCATACCTTTACGGTTATCTCAACGGCACTTTCCCTGTGGGCCTGCATCCTGACGATAGGTTCCGGGTCCATGATGACCATCGGATTCGCTGCGATCACTTCGTTTATTGCAGCCTTCACCTTTTCTATATCGGAGCCGTATGCCACTCCGAATATCAGTTCAAGCCTTCGCCTGTCCTCGGTCGAGTAGTTCGTGATCCTTGCATTGGCAAGTATTCCGTTGGGTATCATCACCCGCCTGTTGTCCGGTGTATTAAGGTGCGTATAGAGTATGTGGATGTCCTTTACAGTACCTCCTACTCCATCAGATTCTATGTAGTCCCCGACCTTGAATGGCCGAAATGACAAGAGAAGTATTCCTCCTGCAAAATTCCCGAGACTGTCCTTCAGCGCAAGACCTATGGCAAGACCAGCTGATCCCAGTATCGTTATGAAGGTGGTGCTTGGGATATCGAGCACTCCGGCTGCGGTGAGCAGCACGACTATCTGCATGAGAAGCCTTACCACTGTCTTTATGAATGTGTGGAGGGATATGTCAACAGTGCTCTTTGCAAGAGCCTTTTCGACCATCCTCATAACGAGCCTTACAAGGTATGACCCAACTACGATCACAAGTATTGCGGCAAGTATCTTCATTCCGTAATCAAAAAAGAATTCATTAAGCTTTTCCATTTTTCCTCCGTCAGTTCAATTTATCAGTTTCAATCTCATCAGTCAGCCTCTCTATCTCACCTATCAGAAAGCCTATCCTTTCGATGGTTTCAAGAAGCGGCTTGTCCGATGTTATGTCTACGCCGGCAAGCCTTGCGAGCTCAATGGGATCAAGTGTCCCTCCAGCTTCAAGTGTCCTTTTCCAGCCCTCTATGGCAGAGCTGTCTCCGCTTTCAACTCTCCTTGCCACCTCGGTGGCAATTGTAAGTCCTGCACTGTACGTGTATGGGTAAAGACCCATGAAATAGTGGGGCTGCCTCATCCATGTAAGCTCAGCTCCTTCTGTGATCTTTACAGAGTCACCCCAGAAGCCCTCAAGTACCTCCCTGAATATGCTGTTAAGCCTTGCTGCGGTCACACTTCCGCCATTCTCGATTATCCTGTACACCTCTCTCTGGTACCTTGCCTCAAGGAGATGTGTCACGAAATTGTGATAGTAAGTCCTTGATATCATGGTCGAGTATACCCATCTCCTGAACCTTGCATCTCCATTTGATTTTACCAGATGGTTCGCCATCAGCATCTCGTTCATGGTAGAAGGTGCCTCTATGAAGTAAAGGGAAGGCCTGGAGTCGAATACGTTCTGCCTGATGTGGCTAAGCTGGAAGTGTCCGGCATGTCCCAGTTCATGTGCGAGCACGAATACCTCCCTCATCCTCTCTGTCCAGGAAATCAGTATGTAAGGGTGTGCTCCGTAAGGACTTGAACAGAAGGCTCCGGTGGACTTCCCCCTGTTCTGGACAAAGTCGATCCATCTCTCATCAAAAGCCCTGCCTACCATTCCAGTATATTCACTTCCCAGCACGGACAGACCCTGAAGGAGATGCTCCTTCGCTTCAGCTACAGTTATGCCTGGTTCGAAGGTGGGGTCAACAGCAAGCTTCAGGTCCTCATATCTCATTTCTTCAAGCTTGTGGATCCTCATAAGGATTCCGGAAAACCTTCTCATATGCGGTGCAAGCTTCTCATATATCAGGTCTATCTGCCTGTCGTACATATCCCTTGACACCTTCTGGCTGAAAAGAAGACTCTCGGTGACTGAGCTGAAGCCTCTGATCTCAGCTAGTGCCTTCTCGGTCGAGAGCTTTGTCTGATATACCGAAGCGACGGTGTTCTGGTATTTAGCCAATTTATCTGAGAACGCCCTGAAGGCTGCCCTTCTTATTTCAGTATCAGTCTCGAACTCATATCCGTTCTCAAATAGGACGAATCCCAGAGGGTTCTCCCTTCCTCCTGCCATGAATGTCTCGAAGTCCATATCCGCCAGCTTTGCTCTGTTGTATATGTTGTAGGGGGCCTCAAGGACCGTTCCAAGGGTCGATATGACTTTCTCTACTTCCTTTCCCAGGATGTGTGGCCTGTACCTCAGAAGGTCTTTGAGATAATGCCTGTTCTCATCGGATCCATCGATTGCTTTCCTCAATGTTTCCTCATCAGCTTCCAGTATCTCCGTATCGATGAAGCTCAGCATGCTTCTTGCCTTCGCAAGGGCATCGGATACCATTGCCTTGAGCTCAAGGCTTGAATTATCAGTCGTATCAGCCATGAGTCTGAGATGTGAGTAAGCTCCTGTCCTTCCCATGACCGGAAGTATCTCCCTCATTTTGTCAAGGCACAAATTTATCGCAGCACTGTCATGAAGTTTACCCTGGAAGTCTTCCTCAAGCTTACGGGATAGTGTGAGGATCCTATCCACATCGCTCTTCAGGCTTTCCACAGAATCATAAAGCGGCGACAGGTCCCATGTCAGGGCAAGCTCCACATCTTTTCTTTCAATCAGTTTTCTTCCCATATCAATATCCTAAACATTCATCCTGTAGAGCCTGTATGTCTTGTACGGCTCCCCGATGAACTCCTTTATATCTGTTATCATTGGCTTGTTGTATTCCCAGATGGTAGAGGCTTCACCCCTCTTGTAGCCCTTCTCTATGCCTTTTCTCCACATATTTAGATATATGGCACCTGAAACACCCTTCTTCCTGTACTCAGGCACGACAAAGAGGACAAAGACCCTCAGCCTGTCGATCTTCTTCCTGTACCTGATGTACTTAAATATTCCGAACGGCAGAAGCCTTCCATTCATCCGTTTAAGCACCATATTGTAATCCGGAAGAGCTATGTCGAAGCCAATTGGCTCTCCTTCAAGCGTCCTTGCGATATAGATGAAGTCAGGGTCTGCGTATGGTATGAGCTGCTTTGCAATAAGAGCGATCTCCTCATCATTTGGAGGAATGAAATCGTCCCAGTCATCCGGCAAGGACCTCTCAATTATCTTCTTTACATCCTTCATTTCCCTGTCCATTTTTGTAAGGTCGATCCTGTCGACCGTGTAGCCATAGCGTTTCATGGCAAGGGGCACAAGTCTTTCGAACTTCCTGATGTCCTCCTGGTCGTCCTTGACGTCATAGCCGTAGCAATCCAGATACTTATCGAATCCGTATGCAATGAAAAGGTCATTGTAGTACTTGTGGTTATAGGTCTGCATGACATATGTTGGAGACTCGAAGTTATCTATGAGAAAGCCCCTGTAGTCATCACCGCCCGGCAGTGAAAGCGGGCCCTTCATGTACTCGATACCCCTCTCCCTGAACCATGACCTGGCATGGTCAAGCATGGCTGCTGCCACAGTCTGGTTGTCAGTGCACTCGAACAGTGACAGGTATCCTTCCCTGAAGCCCTTTGCATGGTTCAGGTGCTCGTTGATCCCGAAGAGCAGCCTTCCTGCAGGAACTCCATCCAGGTAGGCTACGATCCTTTCATTTGGTCCGGCCTGGTTCATATAGTTGCTCTTGCCTGTGACATACTTTTTGTTGTCAGAAATTATCGGCGGTACCCAGGCTTCGATACCCTGATAAAGACTGAACGGTAGCATGACGAAATCTTCCAATACCTTTCCCGCTGCTGCTTCTCTTATAATGATCCCCATAGCCGCACTCCCCTTCAGTAACATCTTTCCATATTAGTTTACCACCATTTCAGCATCCGTTCATCAACTGAGCAATATTCGCCTCAAACATTCCTTGAAAGAAGAAACGGGCCTTTCGGCCCGTAAGACTACTTGTCCACAATCTTTCCAACTACCGGTACGCCGGACAGCTTGGATACTCCATGTGGAGACAATGTCTTTATTTCTGTCGTAAGGTCACGGCCTGCTGCGAACTTCCCCCAATGGGAACCACCGGCCCATTCCCTGACATCTGTCACGTCATATATGACTCCATCTACCGCAATATATGCTTTGGCCCCGGCTTTTCCATCGAATTCTGCAAGCTCCCCGATAGTAAGCTCCAGGCCTGTAACAGTTGGAGTCTCCGGAGTCTTAGTGGAACAGCCTGCCAGTATGATAAATGCTGCTGCAACGCTTACTGCCATCTTTGAAATCCTTCGGATATCCATGGTGTCAACTCCTTGTGTAAAATCGTATCTTATACAATATTATACATCGCAGGAGCCTTCAATCATCGAATATGAACGGAAATTAACTGAAGATTCAAACCAGGTCACAAATCCAGCCATATTTCTCTGCGGACTTCCTCTAGAGTCTTCGCTGACATGCACGTCATCCTCTCAGTCATGACTGTGCTTTCAGTCAGTCCATCCCTTATGCAGCCGTTGATGTGCACAACTTCATAGGTCATCTCATGCTCGCATGGATGACTGACTTCGATATTCCTGCCATCGTCGAAGAAAACCCTGGCATGCCTCGCCTTCCAGAAATCAGGTATCTCAACGCGTCCCTTTTCACACCAGATCACTGCCATGCCACTTGTTTCAACAAGAGTCGTGATCCTTGATGTCAGAAGAGTACCATCCTTAAAGCTCACTGAAACTGCGCACTGAAGGTCTACTCCTGTCTCTCCCATCGCTGCAGTCCCTGCAGCATTTTCAATCTCTGAGCCTGTAAGGAACATGGCATGCTCGAGGGGATAGCTGAGACTTCCGTTCAGAGCGCCTCCACCTGACTCCCTTCTGTAGAACCAGTCCTGGATGAAGCCTGTGGCTGACTGGCAGCAGTCGATGAGCCGTATCCTGCCAAGCTCCCCAGAATCCAATATCTTCTTTATATCTACCGTTACAGGAAGAAAAACTGACTTTTGCGCTTCCATGACAAAAAGGCCATTTTCCCTTGCCAGGCTGAACACCTCAAGGGCATCAGACTCGAAAAGCGTGAATGGCTTTTCACAGACCACATGCTTACCATGTTCAAGCCCCAAAATCATATGCTCCTTGTGCAGGCTGTTCGGTGTCGCTATGTACACAGCATCAATTTCAGGGTCCTCTAGAAGCTCAGCATAGCTGCCGTAGAATTTCCTCACTCCATGCCCTTCTGCCATTCTACGGGCTTTATTGATATCCCTGGATGCGATTGCAGTGACTTCACCATTAGTTGTGTTCTGGACAGCCCTGATGAACCTCGGTGCCACGTTAGCGGCTCCAAGTATTCCATACCTTATCTTTACCATGGCATCCTCCTTTAATTGGATGATAAGAAACAGTCAGCAAACTAAAAAAATTAATACTGCCGGCTATAATAGCCGGCAGCAGAGGTTTCTACAGAAGTACAAGCGATAGCAGGAATATGAAGGCCATGCTCACAATTCCCATGACGAGCGTTACCATTGTCTGGGTCTTGTAGCCATCCTCCGGTGTCATGTCGCCGAAATTGGTGACAACCCAGAAATAGCTGTCGTTTGCATGGGATACGGTCATTGCGCCTGCGGCTATTGCCATTACTGAAAGGGCAGCTGCCATAGGGGATGTGAGTCCAAGGACCTCCATCATTGTTCCTGAAGCATTGTAGGCACCCATGATTCCGGCAGTTGTTGTAAGTGCGACTGTCGATGAGCCCTGAGCCGTCTTCAGTATCGCAGAGATGACGAACGGGAAGAATATTCCTACGCTTGATATGAATGTGGCGTTTGCCTTTATGTAGTCTACGAAGCCTGCTGTGACTATTACTCTACCAAGCACTCCGCCTGCAGCTGTAACGAACAGTATCGGTCCGACAGTCTTGAGAGTCTCATTGGTCATGCTGTTGAAGAGATGCATCTTCTTGGTTGAAACAAGAAGCGCTATTCCGAAAAGAAGTCCAACTGTAAGAGCTATCAGAGGATTTCCGAGGAAAGCGAAAATTGTAAGGGCTGCACCCTGCCACTTAAGTACGTTTGCTATCGATCCCATTGCCATGAGAAGTATTGGCGCAATAATAGGTGCAGTGGCCATGAATGCACTTGGAAGCTCTCCAAAGCTCTCCATTATGTGATCATAGTCCTCAGCTGTAACTTTCTCTTCCTTTTCACTTGTTGACTTTACTTTCTTTCCAATGAAGATGGCGAAGAAATAAGCTGCAATGAGTGTTGGAATTGAAACAAGGGCACCCATTCCGATTACCAGAAGAAGGTTATCAGCCAGTCCCAGTGTTCCTGCAGCGGCTATAGGACCAGGAGTCGGGGGTATGAATACGTGAGATGTGTAAAGTCCTGCAGAAAGTGCGACCGCTGTAGCTACTGCTGATGTCTTGGTCTTCTTTACCATTGCTTTCCTGATAGGATCCAGTATTACGAATCCGGAATCGCAGAATACCGGTATTGAAACTACCCAGCCCATAATGAGCATTGCAAGCTCGGGTCTCTTCTTTCCGACTATTCCAACGACTATTTCGGCAAGCTTTACAGCTGCGCCGGTCTTTTCAAGTATGATTCCGATTAATGCTCCAAGTATGATTACAAGTCCTATTGATGTGAATATCCCTGAGAAGCCTGCTCCGAGGACTCCGGGAAGGTCTTTAAGCGGTATCCCGACAATCATACCAAGAACAAGTGATGTACCCATGATTGCGAGGAAAGGATGAAGTTTGAACTTTGAAATTGCAAGAATCATTACGACGATAGAAATGGCAAACGTGATGATCAGTGTGATTCCAGACATATTATCCCTCCGTAAAAATATTTGGAAAGAATACATTACTAATATTTAATAAGGATATGAATATTATTCCTTCCTATTCCATATTATCATCTGGAGATTGTCATGTAAACATTTACCTGAACTTGGTATGACCAATCATTAGAATAAAAAAACAGGCTAAGAAGCTGCTGATGCAGCCTCTAGCCGTTTCTCTACTGGAATATATCCTTGATCCTTTTGCTTGTCCTCTTGTAGGTATCCTGTGCTGTAAGCTTCCCCTTCATATAGCCCTTCCTGAGGATCATAATCCTCTTCATGACCACTGAATCTTCAACTTCAGCCCTGGTCCTTTCCCTGTAGTCCTCAGCAACAGTCCTGTACCTCGAATATGCCTTCTCGACGGCATCCTCCCAGGAAATGTATACCTTCGTCGCTGCACCTGTGCCAAGCTCTGCAACCCATTCCCTGTCATTGCACGCCCTTATAATCTCCCGTGCTATGCTATCCGCATCTTCATCTGCAATAAGTCCTGAAACCTCGTGCTCGACCCCTTCTGATGCACAGCTGTTTCTGATAAGAAGGCTCGGGCAATATGCCGAGGCTGCTTCCCTGACAACAAGTCCGTTCGTGTCGTAGGTAGATGTGAATATGAACAGGTCGGCTATGCTGTAATATATCTTAAGCTCTGCCCTGTCATATATTGCACCTGTGAAGATGCAGCAGTCCATAAGACCGCACTCTTTTGCATATTCCATTATTTCAGGTCGGTCTACACCTTCTCCGACGAAGATCATCCTGAAGGTCTTTCCCATTTCCTTCGCAATCTTAAGTGAGTCAAGCGTAAGCCTTATCCCCTTATACCACATCATCCTGCCGACATAAAGTAAGATCGGGGTCTGAAGGTCAAGCCCATGCTTTTCCCTTACTCTCTCCATATCCTCCGGATCAGACCTGCCCACCTTATAGTCAGCGCCATTCTCCATAACCAGGTAGCTGCCCTCATAACCCATGGATCTGAGGTTTTCACCTGCTCCTTCGGATACTACCCAAACCTCATCGCAGGCATTGATGTTCGCCATCATAAACCTTGCAGTCGCCTTCCTCAGTGCTGTGGAGTCAGTCCTTTTCTCAATGTCATAATCAAACTTAGTGTGGTATGTGAGTATGACAGGTGCTCCGGTAAAGCTCCTGAGTGCCCTTGCAAGCACCGTCGAAGCAAACGGGCAGTGACTGTGTATGACATCTATCTTCAATTCCCTGAGCCTTGAGATCACAGCTGCACTGAACGGATATCCCATCCTGTAGCCAAGCTTTTTGCTTACGTTTGCGCTGGGGTACCTTATCACCTCAAAAGGATAACTATCCACAACATCCGGATAATAAGGAGTTGCAACCACAACATTCCCATGCTTTTCATTTATTACCCTTGCATAGTTGTATATGGCATTTGCCACGCCATCTATGGTAGGCGGGAAAGAATCATTGAATAGTCCTACTGTCAACTTGTCCATGGCTCCTCCAAACTGCAAAATAACATAGCCCTGCTTTAAGCCTTAATCACAACAACTATATTATAGCTCATGGAGTGTTAAAAATGAATTAAGATATGGTTACATAGTCTGTATTCGACAGTTTTTCAAGAAGAGAATATTGCATGCAAAGGCTAAGGCGGATGCTTTCACATCCGCCCAAAAAAACTGTACTATATTTCCATTTCAAGTATGTAGGAACTGAGGCTCTTGCCGTGCTTGTCCAGGGACAGCGACCTTGTTACACCGCCTCCAAGTGCATCGTACATAACGAAATTCAGAGCGCCGACATTTGGCAGCTCGTACCTTACAACCTCACCCTTCACGATATCCTTGAAGAAGTCCTTTACCTTATCAGGGGTCACCTTCTCCCTGATAAGCTCGAAATCCTTCATGTCATATGCAATAAGGGAAATGTTTGATATGTTCCCCTTGTCTCCTGTCCTTGAGTGTGCAATCTCCCAAAGCTTCATCATTTCACCTCCTGATACTTCACGCATACGTCCACATCGTCTCTGGAGATGAGGATTGAGGCTACGGAAACTATTTCTGCTGATGACTTGGTGGCTCCGCCGCCTCCAGCAGGTCCGTTGGTATAAAGGGTCTCGACTTCTTCGCCGATCTTCTTTGCATCGGAGAGTTTCTTTGTCCTTGCCGCAACTCTAAGCCTTACTTCATCAGGAGACTGTCCAAGGACTCTGTCCTGATTCCTGTAGAGTGCGTTCACTCCAATTATCTCAATCCTGAGCTCATCCACCGGGATCTGCCTGAGCTTAAGCCTTTCCTCGACTATCTGCCCTGCTAGGACTGCCCTCTCATAGCAGCCAGGTCCGCCGTAGCTGATTTCACCCTCACCTGTGAAGCAATCCCTGTATCCGATGCTCACCTTGAGTGTCTCAGTCTTCTTGCTTCCTGATGCTCCAGTCGCCCTTACCACATCCTTGGCTGGGTTCTCAAAGGATACCTTCGAGAAATCCGCAACCACGTCAGGTGTAAGGTACTTCTCAGGATCATGTATCTCGTATATCATCTGCTCAGCGCATGTGTCCCTTGTTACAAGGCCACCTGTTCCCTCTACCTTGGTAACTATGAATTCTCCTGCTTCATCAACCTCGATTATAGGGAATCCAAGCTCTGAAAGGTTAGGGACGTCTTTCTTGCCAGGGTCAGCATAGTAGCCTCCGGTTACCTGGCCGCCGCATTCAAGCAGGTGTCCTACAAGAGTTCCCTTTCCAAGAAGGTCCCATGAGTCTGTCTTCCAGCCGAATTCATGTACAAGCGGTGCAAGGAAAAGCGCAGGGTCTGCAACCCTTCCTGTGATTATGACATCAGCCCCGTTTGCCAGGGCTTCGACGATCCCTTCAATTCCAAGGTATGCATTGGCAGATACCACTTCACCGTCAAGATCTCTGAGCGGCTCTCCCGTCTCCCAGACAGTCGTATCCTGATATTTCCCGAGCATCCCAAGCACATCATCTCCGCTTACGCTGGCGATCTTCATTCCCTTAAGGCCCATGTCCTCAGCCATCTTAGCGACTACCCTGGCTGCCCCATCAGGATTTGCAGCGCCCATGTTGGTGATCACCTTTACCTTGTTCTTATAGGCAAGAGGAAGCACCTTTTCCATCCTCATCTCAAGAAGAGCATTGTAACCCTTATCCGGATTCTTCAGCTTCTCCTGCTGAGCTATTGCTATTGTCCTCTCAGCAAGGCACTCGAATCCGATATAGTCGATTTCACCCTTCTCCATTAGTACCAGAGCCGGCTCAAGCCTGTCGCCTGCATAGCCTGCCCCGCTTCCTATCCTTAACTTCTTCATATTTTTCCTCCGTATTGCCTATATGGCTATTACACCCATTAAAAGTGCTACAACCAGCATTATTATCGTACCAGCAAATGCCCATGGTATGGTGTTCTTCTGATGCTCTCCAAGGTCCACTCCAGTAAGTCCTGTCAAAAGGAATGTAGCTGCAGTAAGCGGGCTTATCGGGAATCCTGTCGTCATCTGTCCGAGTATTGAAGCTCTTCCGACCATTACAGGATCGACTCCGAACTGTGATGCCGCGTTTGCTATTACAGGCATTACACCGAAGTAGTATGAGTCAGGATCGAATATGAGGCTAAGAGGCATTGCAACTATTCCTGTTACAAGCGGTATTAGCTTGCCGAGTGACTGCGGTATCATGGATACCATAAGCTCTGACATTGCAGTTATCATTCCCGAATCCTTCATGATCCCGGTGAATGCGCCGGCAGCGAACAGGACGCTCGCCATCATAAGTGCTTCCTTCGCATGTGCATCTACCCTTGACCTCTGGTCTGAGACCTTTGGATAGTTGACTATGAGCGCTATGCAGAATGCGAACATGAACACTACCTGGGGAGGCAGCTTTGCTGATATCATCACGGCAATCGCAGCAATGATAAGCAGTATGTTGAACACGAAAAGTCTTGGCCTCAAGAGCTTCTCCTTTTCCGCATCAACTTCAACCTCATGAAAAGATGCATCATCTGTCTCGAGGTTTCCAAGTCTCTTTTTCTCCTTGTTTCCAAGATAGTATGCAACAAAAAGGACAAATGCAATACCTGAGAGCATGGGTACAAGAACCGGATTGAACAGCTTTGTGATTTCCACATTCAGCGCCGTTGCAGCCCTAAGTGTCGGTCCGCCCCAGGGAACTATGTTCATGGTTCCTGCTGCGAGCGCAGTTACAGTAGCGAGCACTGACCTCTTCATTCCAAGTGCATCATAAAGAGGAAGCATTGCAGGAATTGTAACGAGGAACGTTACTGCTCCTGACCCGTCAAGGTGTACGATCATGGCAAGAATTGCTGTTCCGATTGTTATCTTCGCCGGATTCTTACCTACGACCTTGAGTATCTTGTTTATTATCGGATTGAATGTTCCGGCATCGCTTAAGATACCGAAGAAAAGTATTGCGAAGATGAACATGACGCCTGTAGGCGCAATGGTCTTGATACCGTTGGTGATGAACGTCCCGACCTTAAGGCCTGACCCTGCGATCAATGCGGTGAACGTAGGCACCGCGATGAGCGCTACTACAGGGGTAGCCTTTTTCGTCATTACCAGAACAAGTAATAACAGTACCGTTGCCAAACCAAGAAATGCTAACATAAGATTCCTCCTGAATAATTATTTCACTTTATGTTAAGCAATTATCATGCCAATTCTTCCAAAGCTTTAAAACCATTGTAAATCAATCATTTACTGTTACTTGTCAATATTAACATTTCCAAAATTTTGGAATTAGTTACCGCTTATTGTTAAATCTTATGCCATGAAATCGTTATTATACAGTTCGTTCCAATATTTTGGAATTAATTCATAAAGTTCCAGAATATTGGAAACCCGGATATCCGTTAGGATGATCCGGGCAATCTACTTTATCTTGCTGTACAGGCTTGCAAGGGATATCCCAAGAATTTCAGCCACCTTTTTCTTTCCCTCCAGAGAATGTCCGTGGAGGTCAAGAAGCTTCATGATCTCTTCCCTCTCGAATTTCCTTACCATCTCTGACAGGCTTTCAGCCTTGAATTCAGCTTCCATAGATGCCTGGATCCTTACCGGAAGATTTCTGCCTGCGATGATGTCATTCTCCATCATGTTGACTGCAAATTCAATCGAATTCCTGAGCTCCCTTATGTTTCCAGGCCATCTGTATGATAACAGCATCTTTCTGGCATCGTCGCCGAGGATTATGTCACTCTTCAGGTCATTCTTGTGCTGAAGGAGGAAGCCTTCAGCGAGAGGGATGATGTCCTCCCTCCTCTCCCTGAGGGGCGGCAGAATCACAGGAAATACAGACAGCCTGTAGAAAAGGTCCTCCCTGAAGGTCCCGGAGGAAACCATGGCTTCAAGGTCCTTGTTCGTAGCGGCGATCACCCTAACGTCGACAGAGATCTCCCTTATTCCTCCGATCCTCCTTACTGTCTTCTCCTGAAGTGTACGGAGGAGCTTCGCCTGAACCTCAGCTCCGATTTCAGCTATCTCATCAAGGAATATGGTCCCTCCGTCTGCCGCCTCGAAAAGGCCAAGCTTGCCATCCTTCCTGGCTCCGGTGAAGGAGCCCTCCTCATAGCCGAACAGCTCGCTCTCAAGCAGGTTGCCACTGAAGGATGCGCAGTTAACTGCGATGAAGGGTCCACCCGCCCTGTCGGATGCGTTATGGATCGCCTGTGCTGCCATTTCCTTTCCTGTACCGCTTTCCCCTGTCAGAAGTATGGTGGTATCCTTTTTTGATATCCTGACAAGCAGCTTCTTGAGCTCCCTGGACTTGGGGTCTGCGGCAACCATGTCATCCATGGTATATCTCGCCCTCTGTATGGCCTTCATCCTTCCTTCAAGCTTTGCGATCTTTGACTGGTACCTGTTCAGAGTCTGTGACAGGTCCAGAGCATCGTCTATGGTGCTGACTATGGAAATCGCACCGACCACTTCACCCTTCGAAAGAATCGGAGACATGTTCACAACATAATCAATTCCATTCTCCTCGCGGAGCGCTCCTACTATTGGCTTTCTGGTAAGAAGCACATTGGGAAGCCTTGCACCTTGCCTTACTTCCCTGAGCTTTTTCCCCACGATATCCTCTTCTTTTACACCGGTTATCCTCGTATAGGATGCATTGACATACTTGACGTCTTCATCCTTCCCGATTATCAATATTCCATCATATAGCGAATCGAAGACCGACCTGATCCATGTATCAATAACCACTGATGAACCTCCCGTGCCCTATGCATATACCGCAGTGTCTCTTACCTTTTCCCGAACTTCTGTCTCTCGCTTTCCGTAAGCGATGCCACAAAGCTCCTTTTCACGTTAATGAGATTCTCCAAGTCGTTCACGTACTCATAGAGAGACGCCCTGTTCTCGAACTCCTCCCTTGTTTTTGGAAGCTCCATTGTCCTGAATATTTCCCTGTATTCCTCAAGCCCAGTTAGGGCAGCAGCTTTGGTATTTGGCTCGCTTACCTGAGCTGCCACATAATCTGTAAGCTTAGCCGCCATTTCGGATTGTTCGTTTATGAATTTCACTCGTTTTACATACTTTCCCATGTGCTTCAGTAGCTCATACTGGCTGTTCCGCATGTCCATGTATCTCATGAAATATGTTACCTCACCGCCTGGGTGGTTTGATGCCTCTATAAGCGACCTTTCCCTTCCTTCTCCAAGGGCTGACCCAAGATTTACCAGATAGCTTTCCTCCAGTTTCATCTCAAGCGGCTTTCTCAGACAATCTGCCATATCCTTCAGTACTTTCTTGATGGCCTCTTCGATTAGGGTTATGTCTTCACACAGCTTGCCTTCAACGCTTGGTATGTGCATGTTCATAACAAGCCCTACTCCGGCGCCTATTACCATCTGCATGAACTCATTCAGAAGCCAGTTTGGTGCAACAGACTTTACTGATAGTATATGTGAAACAAGGACCGAGCATGGAACTATTGCATCATGGAATTTAAACCGTACTGCAATTGGTATGAATACCAGAAGATAGACACCGAATGACAATGCAGTGAATCCCAAAATCGAGAATACCACAGTCCCCGTAGTTAATGCCAGAATCGTTGCAAGAAGCCTCTGCAGGGCAAGGTCCCTCGATTTCTTCTTCGTGCTCTGAACGCTAAGTATTACAATTATTCCTGAATTTGCGGCGTAGCTCAGACCGATGAGCTGTGATATGAACACGGCTATCGCTGCTCCAACCGCAGTCTTCAGTGTCCTGTAACCTATTACTTTCCTTAACTTCTCCATGGGCTTCACTCCAATCCTTCTAAAACCGTCTGTTAATAATATACATCGTAATAAATACCATTTCAAAGTTTTTTGGACAGTTTGCTCCAGTATTCCCCACTTGGTGTTCATCATTATTTCAAAGTTCTGTACTATAATTCAGTTAGGGAAGCAATCCCAAAAAATGGAGGTGCTATTATGGCTGAGATTTCATTGAAGGAAATAGAGGAATTCCCAGTGCTCATGATGAGAAGACGTACAAGCCTTGAGGGACTGAAGGAAGTTATAAGCGACGGGTTCATGAAGATAGCTACGTATCTCGAGTACCTCGGAGAATCACCTGCAGGCCCTCCTTATGCAGCCTACTACAACAATGAGATGAACGACCTGGACATAGAGATCGGATTCCCGGTCGTATCACCCCTGCCAGGTCAGGGAGCAATACACGGCTCCTTCGTAAGGGCATACACTGCGGTAGAGTGCCTACACAAGGGCCCTTATTCAAAATTCTCCGAGACCTATGGCGAAATGATGAAGTGGATGGAGAGTCATGACCTGTCACCAGCAGGAGCATACTATGAGACCTACCTTAACAGTCCAGGAGATACACCTGAGTCTGAGCTTCTGACAGTGATCAGGATATCTGTGAAGTGACACCATGAACAGCACGCTGTGAGATGATGAAAGTCTGAGCAGCATGCTGTTTTTTTGTCTGCATACCGGTTATCTTCACTGATTATTAACAATTTTGTCACATATGCTTGTTATGGCGTCAAAAGTTTGCTAAAGTTAAATTTAAACATATTGTTACAGGAAATGTATCTATTATGGAATTTTGATAATTCCTGTACTGCTTCAGGTGGCAATATGATAATTGAATAATGACCTGCAGAAATCGAATAGGAGGATACGTAGTGGATAGGATAGTGGTTCTGATCAAGCAGGTTCCCGATATGGAAGAGGTCAGGTTCGACAGGGAACGAGGAGTCATTGACAGGAATTCAGCCGGGACAGAGATAAATCCCTTTGACCTGAATGCTCTGGAGACTGCAGTCAAGATCTCTGAAAAGACAGGTGCCGAGGTATTCGTAATAAGCATGGGACCGCCAAGCGCAAAGGAAGCCATAAGGGAAGCCATAGCGAGAGGCGCATCTGATGGTGTGCTGCTAAGTGACAGGAAATTCGGCGGTTCTGATGTCAAGGCTACGGCAATGACACTAGCTGCGGGAATCAGGAGCACAGGGCCTTACAGCCTCATCCTTGCCGGGATGCAGACTGTAGACGGTGATACCGGTCAGGTAGGGCCTGAAATTGCCGAGATGCTTGGAATACCCCATGCAGGCTATGCGGAAAGCATAGATGAGGTAGATGAGTCTTCTGTTACTCTCACAACCAGGATATGGGACGGCAGATACCAGAAGAAGCTCAGGTTTCCTGTACTTGTCACAGTCACAAAGGATATCGCTTCACCGAGGCTTCCTTCGCTGAAGAGCAAGATGAAGGCCAGGAAGGCGGAAATACCGGTGGTAGGGCTTGAAGGTCTTGAAGGTTTCCTGAATGAAGAGGAGACCGGGCTTAAGGGGTCTGCAACAAGAGTCAGGAAGATAGTGATCCCTGAATCACAGGAAAGAGCAGGTGCGGTCTACAGGGATGACATACCTGCGGCACTTAATGCCCTGATTGAAGTTTTGAAGGATACGAAGGTTTTGGAGGTTACGCAGGGTGAAGGAATCTAAGGGAGTGCTCGTTTTTGCGGAGCAAAAGAATGGAAAGCTGCACAAGGTAGGCTTCGAGCTCCTTGGTGTTGGAAGAAAGATCGCGGACAAGCTAGGCTCAGAACTGTATGCTGCAGTGCTGGGTCCTTTTGGCATGTCCTGCGAAGAACTTATTGAAAGAGGTGCGGACAAGGTCTTCGTGGTTGAGGATGAAGCTGCATTTTCTTTGCCTGATGAATATGTGTTCGCTGAGAATCTCATAGGACTTGCAAATGAGATCAGACCTGAAGTATTCCTTGTTGGAGCCACATCCCTCGGAAGGTCAGTAGCACCAAGGGTTGCTGCCGGACTGAAGACAGGCCTCACAGCTGACTGTACTGACCTCGATGTTGATGATGACGGTCACCTGGTGCAGATACGGCCGGCCTTCTCCGAGAACATACTGGCCCAGATCCTTTCTGATACCATGCCTCAGATGGCTACTGTCAGGTACAAGGAATTCGATGAGGCTGAAAGAGTACCGGGAAGGACTGGAGAGATAGTCCGACTTAAGGAGTGCGGCTCGAAGAATCCTTCACTTGAGTTCATAAAGGAGCTTGAATCAAGCGGCTTTGACATTTCAAGCGCTGAGGTTGTTGTATCCGGCGGATCAGCTCTGAAGAGTCCTGAGGACTTCAGGATGCTGGAGGAGCTGGCTGTACTTTTAGGTGGCTCGGTGGGATCCTCAAGACCGATGGTAGAGGCTGGCTTCATACCAAGGGAGCATCAGGTAGGATATAGCGGCAACAGGGTCAAGCCAAAGGTGTATATCGCCTGCGGAATTTCAGGGGCACCTCAGCATCTTGCCGGCATGATGGATTCAGAAGTGATCATAGCTATCAATTCAGATCCTTCCGCCCCCATATTCAATGTGGCGGACTATGGGATAGTTGGCGATATCTACGAGGTAATCCCTCTGCTTATCGAAAGGATAAAGAAAGAAAAGGCTGCTTCCTCATCTTCAGACGTTGTTGCAAACTTATTAGGCAGGGGGGAAAACAAATGAAGAAATCAACTGAGAAGATCTACCTTTCACTGGCATTCCTGTGGTTCACCACACACTTCGGCGGAGGCTTCGCTTCTGGAAGACAGGTCGTAGAATATTTCGTAAGATATGGAAAATACGCAATCATAATGCCCATAATTTCTCAGGCAGTAATTGCCATAGTGCTCTATGCAGCCTGGATGTATGCGTTTGAGAACAAGGCCTTCTATTACAGGGTCTGGACTGACAAGTTCTACAAGCCTGTCGAAAAGGTAATGTCGAATGTATACGAGCTGCTCTATAACCTGACCCTCATAACAGCTACAGCTGTTGCATTCGCAACAGGCGGCGCTACCATGAAGTCGGTTTTCGGTACAAGCTATCTGTTCAACACTGCTCTAATAGCTGCCGCACTTCTTCTTCTCACTATATTTGGTGCTAAATTTGTAAGAAGGGCTGCAAGCGTTATAGCAATTGCAATAATTGCGGGTATGTTCATAATCTACATACCAAATATAATTGCAGGTTTTCCGAAAATTGCTGAAAACCTGTCTGCACTGTCAGCAGCACCAACTGCTTCCGGTCTCGGACTCTTTGATGCACTCTGGACAACCCTGAAGTATGCCGGCTTCCAGTCTGTAGTTATCGGAGCTTACATTGCGCATTCAAGTGCACTTGAAGACAAGAAGGATATAATGAAGGCTTCAGTCATTGGCTTCGTACTCAATGCATCCATGCTTGTAATGACAGTTCTCGGTCTCCTCATATTCTTGAATGACGGAATACTCACTGAGTCCGTACCTGCGCTTACAGTAATCAGAAACGGTGTCGGAGCAGAATGGATGGTACCGCTGATTTCAGTTCTCATACTTCTTGGAGCCGTTTCAACAGGCGTCAACCTCATATACGGAATAACCCAGAGGGTCGTCATACTCATGGGCAAAAATGACAATGAAGCTGCCTTTAAGGCCAAGGAAAGGAACAGGAGCATAATCGTATCCGCAATTTATGTAATGATAACCTGGTCCATCGCACAGTTCGGCCTTATCCCTCTCATAGCGAAGGGCTACGGAACTCTTGGTTACATCTCGGTATTTGTCATAATACTGCCGATCGTGATTAAGTTCTATATCGGAAGGATCTTGAACAAACCTCAGACCACGTCTGAGAATGCCTAGAATATTACATTACACTTTCAGGAGGAACAGATGGATATTGAAATAATCAGCAGACTCAAGGAGATATGCGGTGATGACTTTGTTGTCAGTGACCTGTCAAAGATAGGTAACTACCTTTATGACGAGACGGAGGAGTACCTCAAGCCCGAGGCTTGCACCGATGTCGTTGTAGCCAAACCAAAGGACTCGAAGGAAATCTCTGAACTCGTAAAATATGCAAACGAGATACTTATGCCTGTAATACCAAGAGGAGGAGGCACGGGACTTAACGGTGCCGTCATTCCTGACAGACCCGGTATCATCCTTTCAATGGAAAGGCTCTCGAAGAACATCGAGGTCGATGACAAGAATCTGATGGTCATTGCCGATAGCGGAGTAACTCTGGCACAGCTTAACGAAGAGCTCAAGAAATCCAAGGGACTGTTCTTCCCTATACATCCAGGTGATGAGGGAGCACAGCTTGGTGGAATGGTAGCTGAAAACGCCGGCGGCGTCAGTGCGGTAAAGCACGGCATCATGAGGAACCATGTCAAGGGACTTGAAGTGGTTCTCCCCACAGGTGAAATCGTAATGTTAGGCGGAAAGCTCATCAAGAACAATACAGGCTATGACCTGCTCCATATGATGGTTGGAAGTGAAGGAACCCTCGGTATAATTACTAAGGTCATACTTAAGCTTTATGCGAAGCAAAACCATACGGGCACTCTCCTTGTATCCTTCGACAGCAGGCAGGATGCCTCAGATACTGTGCCTGCAATACTGCAGTCAGGAATAACACCTCTTGCCATAGAATATGTGGAGAAGAATGTGATCGAAGAGGCAGCAAGGCACATGGGCCTTGTCTGGCCGGCAAAGGAAGGTATCGTCGACCTCATGATAATCCTTGAGGAAGGCTCTGAAGATGACCTGTTTGCAAAGAGCGAGGCAATCGTAGAGATCGCCGAGAAGTTCAATGCGGTGGACAGCATCATTGCCGAGACAGCAAAGGACCAGAGGAACATACTCCAGATAAGGAGTAATGTATATACAGCTTTCATAGAGCATGCCATCGATGGAATGGATATCTCGGTTCCCCCTGCTTCAGTACCGTATTTTGTCAGGGACCTTGATGAGATCGCTGCAAAATACAATACCACACTTCCATGCGTCGGCCACATAGGAGACGGAAATATCCACAACTTCGTAATGAAGGAGAACGGTGAAAAGCCATCCTGGTTTGAAGACATAAGACTTGATATATATAAGGCAGCCATGAAATACGGCGGAGCCATAACTGCTGAACATGGAACAGGAAAGACCAGAAAAACATACATGCCTCTTCAGTATACTGCCAGGGAGATCGAAATAATGAAGGGTGTCAAGAGAGCATTCGATCCCAATGGGATACTCAATCCGGGAACAGTAGTGGATCTTTAGAAGCTAAAACGAGATGCGAATCGTAATGATTTGCACCTCGTTTTTTCATTTGAGTAATTTAAATTTCTAATCAGGCAGTTCTCCTGTCAGAAATGCCCTGACCTTTGCAGCTGCATATCCAGGACCACTGTCCCCCAGTCCTTCAACCATAACTGTCGTTATGAACGGTCTTTCTACGTTAAGCTCAATGGCTGTGAACCAGCCATACCTCGTACGAGCTGTTCCTGATCCAACCTCTGAAATACCTGACTTTCCTGCTATTGAACGACCTTCTATGAATGCGGCATTGCCTGTTCCTGCTGGTTCCTCAACAGACTTACTCATTAGTTCGAGAATCCTGTTTGCTGTTTCAGAAGAGAGAATATCCCTATTCTCTGCCTGTGCTGCATCCTTTACCAGCTTTAGTCCTTTCATATTCCCACTGTCCGCTATTGCGGTCATTGCCCTTGGAAGAGTGAGACTATTGAAAAGAACCTGTCCCTGGCCATAGCCACTGTCTGCAAGAAGGATCTCACTGTTCATCACGCCCAGGTTTGAAACCTGGGATTTCTGGAAATCAAATGTCGCATCATGGTCCTCACCTATACCAAACCTTTGCAGAGCTTCGATGAATTCCTTCTCTCCGAGCTTGAGAGCCATCTGGGCAAAGAATATGTTGTCGGAATTTATAAACGCCTTTTCAAGGTCCACAGGTGCTCCCGGATCTGCAGCTCTTTTAATGAAGTAGCTTCCCCATGCGGGTTCCTTCTGCCAGGCTGTCCCCTGCACCTCAGAAATAAGGCTCACAGCCTGACTCCCTGTCTCTATGGCTGAGGCTGATACAAGCGGCGAGAGAGTTGCGCCAGGAGGATACAGCTTTGTGAACCTGTTAAGGAGTGGTTTTCCCGGATCCTTCAGAAGGTTATCATAATATGCTTCAGTATGACCCAGGATCATCCTGTTCGGGTCATAGGAAGGAAGGCTGACAAGTGCCAATATTTCTCCATCCCTGTAATTGACTAGAGATGCTGTGCCTTTATCGCCTGACATTGCACCGTACAGCTTAAGCTGCTCATCTATGTCAATTGTCAGGACTATATCCTTGCCTCTGTTGTTATAGTCGTTCGAAAGGACTTCTTTTAGGTTGCCGTCCTTATCGACAAGAACCTTTTGTGTTCCGGTCTTTCCTCTCAGCTCTTCCTCATAGATGAGCTCCAGGCCGGACCTTCCCGCTTTTGCGGTTATCGGGTATCCAAGTGTCTTTAGAACTGCGTATTCTTCGCGGGTTGCAAGTCCTACATATCCTGTAAGGTGGGCTGCAGCTTCCCCATATGGATATATCCTATCTCTGGTTATCCTGTAGGTTATACCTGAATTCGAAACAACAAGAGCATCTACAGCTTCCTTCTCGTCCATCGAAACCTTGATCATATCTACAAATGTCTCCGGCTTTACCCAGCTGAGCCCAAGTCTTCCAGTAATGTATTTTCTTGCTACACCGAATGCTGCTGATAATGCATCTATGGACTTCTCCCTGGAGTTTCCAAACTGCCCGGGTATCATCCCAATCCAGATGACGTCACCGTCTTCAGCAAGCACCTTCATATTCCTGTCAAGTATACGTCCCCTCTCAGGTCCAACTTCCTGCTCAATTATTTTATCGGTGCTCTTGAATCCCTCATATACCTGATCCAGCGCAAAGCTTACAAGAAAATTGGATTTCCCGTCCTTGTCAGTTTCCTTTACAAGCTTTATATCGGTGCTGAATTTTTTCTCCCCTATCCCTGTAACCAGGCTTATATCAACCGGGACCCTGAAGGTATCTTCTCCTGCCGCTTTCCTTTGCAGGTCAAGCTCCTCCATCCTGTCAGCAACTGAAGCCTCAGTTACTGAAATTACACCATAGAAGCCCTTGTAAAGTTCCACATACTCTTCTTTTGCCATCTTCGATCTGCTCGATGTATCAAGAAGATCATACATGGCACCATAATCCATTGCTGCAAATGCAGCCTTATATGCAGCATATGTGCCGAGAGGATCGTGTTTATCCTCGTCACATGAGGCACCAGCCATTAAAAATAAGATAATTAAAAATACATACAATGATTTCTTCATTCGTAATCACTCCCTTGCCGATACACTACCTGCTCAAGAGACATTTGACTTGTAAACACCCATTCCGCTGCAACTATGGATTCATTCCCGTGGCCATGCATAGGCCATCGAAAACAAGACAGACATACCGATCGAAAAGTAATAGATCCAGGGTTTCTTAAACCTGTGCATCAGAAAAGCACATACTGCTACAATGGCACCTGCGGCAAGCACTGACAGAAGAGGCTTAAGATACAGCCCAAGTATGGCTGCAACCATGAGCATGGTAAGCGGAGCTATAAGCAGTGCTGCCTTCAGAAGCTCCGGAGCTTCAGTCCTTAGAAGTACAAGGTACATGAAAAGTAGAAATACGGAATACGAGATACGTATGGCTTCCGCAGGAGTGTTCCCTATGTTATCAGAAAAAAAGACAGTTTCAACGAACATATAGATGGCAAAATACCCCATGTAAGTCGCAGCCAGTACAAATATCCCACCTGCCCCTATTGAAGCCATCTTTAGTATTATTGAAAGGACATTCTCCTTCTTCATCAGTATCTCCCCCTCATGCATGATAGCTTAAAAAATACAAACTTAGTATCTGACGCCGTTCATGCCCCATTTGCTATTGTATAAAGTATATCATATGAAAATCTAATTGATGGCTTATATATTAATTTTTATCGCAATAATCTGACTGCTTCTCATGTTTCCAGGGTCTGGAACCTTAATGAATATCACAAATAAATTTGTGCTACCTGTTCCCTGCACTTCTTGAAGCGAAGCTTACCCCGATCATTATTCCAGCGATTGCTCCCATAGGCCCGCCAATCATAGCGCCAATAAGACCTGTCGCCTCATATCCCATTACCCCTGCGAATTCGAAATCCATCATGAAGTTCCCTCCAATGAAAGAACCGACTATAAGTCCTGCTATGAGTCCCACAATAAGAAAAACGAAACATCCGATAAGTCCGTAAAGTATTTTTTTAATCACTTCAACTCGCTCCTCACATATGATCATGTGCTGCATGGCTATAACAATAGGGTTGCAGCACATGGCATCCATTTTTCCTCCAACTAAATCTTCAAGTCAGGGAAGTATCTGTAAAAATCCATTTTCAGGTAATCTGCCAGGTCCCTCATTTCTTCGACCGTCTTTTCATTTACGGGAATCCCTTCTTCTATTCGCATAGTATAGGATTCAGCTTCCTATTCACCATGGGTGTAGATCCTTCCTTCACAGTCTGCTTTCTGTGAATTCCTCAGTTCTTCAAGGAATATTTCGAGTTTTTTCTGGATTCTTGCCGGATCTCCAAAAATCCCTGGATCAATTGCCGCAAAGAAGTGGCACACGCCTGATTTTCCTTCCACTTCCTCTACATGGTTTGAGGTAGTCCCGCCTGAAAGGATGGATGAAAGGATCTCTACTACCATTGAGAAACCATAACCCTTGTGACCGCCATGCTCCTCAGTACCTCCACCCAGCGGATGTAGCCCTGCTATTCCCGCATATATTCCTTTTAGCAGTGCTGAAGGATCAAGTTCATCATGACCCTCGGAGTTGATTCCCCAGCCTACTGGAAGTGCCTTTCCAAGCTTATTGGATACCTCTGCCTTTCCTACTGTTACGACCGAAGTTGATGCGTCGAAATGGAACGGCTGCGGAACTGCTGGAAAGCTGAATGCAAAGGGATTGGTTCCAAGCATCGGGACCCTTCCGAAGGTCGGTACTACAGCCGCCAGTGAATTAGTCATTGAAATCCCCAGAAGCCCTTCATTGCAAGCCATAAGAGAGTAGTAGCCTGCAATTCCATAGTGGTTGGAATTTCGGACAGTAACCAGTCCTATTCCAGAAGATTTTGCAAGTGCAATGGCCTTCTTCATCGCAAATTCTGAAACCAGATGCCCCATGCCGCTCATTCCATCAATGACGGCCGATACAGGTGTCTCTGAAACAATTTGCGGCTTTGCACCGATATCAATATATCCAGACCTTATCTGGTCATGGTACATGACGATCCGGTTTGTTCCATGGGAATCTATCCCGTAAAGATCAGCCAGCAGCAGGACATCAGTAATTACAGCGCTGTCATGTTCATTGAATCCGAACCTGTGGAACGCCGCTTCGCAAAATACCTTCAGTTCATCATAAGTAAGTAAGTGAGTGCCCATAAGATTCCCCATTCCTGTTTACTAATTTTCCGTATTCTTATTCTATCAGCATTACCTGTGAATTGTAGCTGATTTCTACTTAGAAAGTGTTTTAGAATGATCGGATCCAATTGCATGAATCAGCCCGAAATTGTAATTCTATCCTTGATTCCTGAATAGAGATTTTCTTCAGCTGCTACAAGCATAAGCAGTGTCCATGCCGGAACATATGTGGCCATAACCACGATCTCCCTCCATAGCAGGAAATCCTTGAAATCCGGGTGGTACAGCGCAAGCGCCACGAACAGGTCGCTGAAGAACATCATGCATCCTGCAATGGCAATGAGCCAGGCGGCCTTTCTTGAGAAATAGCCTCTGTAAAGCGTCGAGACCATAGTCATTCCGAATATGCATAGAATAATTCCCAATATTATACCCGCAGGATACATCAAACCTTCGGCATACTGTTGAAGCGACAGGAAAAGCAAAGTGAATATAGCTGCAAAAGGTGCTATCGTTATCAGTTCCGGCTTGCCTATCCTGAAGTTTCTGCTGAATGTCAGTATGAGACAGAGATATGCTCCAATGAATCCAATCATCCCAAAAAGCTGGCTGTTTGGGATATCCCTCTCGAATGTGTTCACGAATATGAAGTAGTAGTCTGAAATGACCGTGAAAAGGAAGGCAAGTACGATCAGCTTCTGTTCCGGGTAACGCTTCCTTATCGCCAGAACCGTCATGAACATACTTAGCCTGACCGCAAAAGTCAAATAAAGTGAGGGATTACCATCTTGATAGAGGACATCGAATATAATGATAATGACTGTCAGGAGCAAATAAACAACAAGAATTCTTATTTGATTTTTTTCCACGATAGAGTTCACCTCCAGCATATTAGTAAATCATCCGATCCGACAAAAAAACTTAACCATATAATTGTATATTTACTAGTCATAAATACGTATGTCAGTTGATAGTATATAGCAAATTTTAGGAAGTAACCTTATGGATTCATTATTCTTATATACGCACTGCGGTTACCTATATTATACTACGCTGACACGCCAATATTACAATCCGCGCCAATTTTCTGACAATTGCACTTTAGCTATGCATTGTGCTTTCCTGGTTATGTTTACTCCGATGTCATGCTCTCCCTAACCAGGTTTCATATTCCTTAACGCTCTTGCGGTAATTCTGAAATTTACAGATAATTTTTGGAAACGCAATGACATTAGCATCTTTTATCAACATAAGTATGGTCTAATATACTCGAAAGATTAGTTTAATCGTATTTCCTATGGTCGCATGTTCATGAAAGAATTCATTGTTCTATCAGACACTTTTTCCAATCGGTTCAAGCTGATCTTTAAGTAAGCTCAGTTACAGCAGTGTTTCGGATGTCCGATACAAAATGGTCAACAGGCTTGTTTTCCTTAATCAGATATTGATTCCAAGCTAAAGACATACTAGATAAGGAGTTGATTCAGTTATGAAATGCCTGATCATTTACTACTCCCTTACGAATTCGACAAAGAAGGTTGCAGAAAGCATTTCCATAGGACTTACCCGCTCTGGCGTCGAAGCCACGCTATGCAACATCAAGGATGAGACTCCACCGGGTTTGGAGAATTTTGACATTCTTGGAATCGGAACTCCTGTCTATGTTTACCAGATTCCAATTAACGTGCAGGAGTTCATTGAGAGCTTATCCAACAAAAATAAGATCAAGGCATTTGCCTTTCTTACATATGGTACATATCCCTGGAATGCAAGTGAACTCCTTAAAACCGCTATGATGAAGCGTGGCTTTGACATTCAGGACTGGTTCTACTCCCATGGTGCAGATTATTTTCTCGGCTACATAAGTCGCGGATGTCTTGCATCACCTGGTCATCCAAATCCCGATGATTTGGCGATGGCCCAAAAATTCGGATATGATATGGGGAATTCAAATTCTACAGAGCTTTGGCCTGAATCATCAATCTCTCCTCCATTGATCTATCATTTCGAGCAAATGATGCTAAGCCGAAACCTGGTCCGAGGCTATTACCAAAAGCAATTCAAGCTCGACAAAGATAAATGCATAAGATGCAATATCTGCATAAAAGGCTGCCCGACGCACAATCTAAGCCTGGATAATGAAGGGTTTCCCAGCTGGGAGAAAAAATGCATAATGTGTCTCTCCTGTGAGATGCACTGCCCAAAGGAGGCTATTAAATCTCCGATGAGTACTCCTATGATGAACCCCCTTATGAATTACAATGTTAAGAAAATCATGGCGGATCCTGAAATTGAAAAATCCAAGGTTAAGCTGCATAATGGAAAGATTGAAATCTATTGAGCAGATAATTTTCAGGCATAACCAGTCTCACCTGATACGATTGCTGATAACCAGGATATTGTTCAATATAGATTGAATCATCAGCCAGTTAATAATGCACACTCCACCACATGAATTTGTACAAATGGGAGTGTGCATTTTGCATCCCCCTCAATTCAAATTTATTTTAAACCTTGAAAATTAATGCATAATTATTTACACAAGGCCTCATTGTGGTCTACAATGTTTTTAACTGATTTCAAGTTGTATCAATCTTACTATCTATTGTCACATTGAATTACTAAGGATAATTATGCAAAGTGAGGAGTTATTATGCCAAAAAGAACTGATATCAACAAGATACTGATCATTGGGTCCGGACCTATCGTCATAGGACAGGGCTGTGAGTTTGACTATTCGGGCACCCAAGCTTGTAAGGCACTTCGACGGTTAGGATACAAAATAGTACTGGTAAATTCAAATCCTGCTACCATAATGACCGACCCTGGCATCGCTGACGCTACTTACATTGAGCCACTTAATATCAAAAGTCTAACTGAAATCATTGCAAAAGAAAGTCCGGATGCTGTTCTTCCGAATCTGGGAGGTCAGATGGCTCTTAATCTTTGTTCTGAGCTCTCAAAGCTCGGCGTGCTTGAAGAATATGGCGTAAAGGTGATTGGAGTTCAGATTGATGCCATCGAAAGGGGCGAAGACCGGATTGAATTCAAAAATACCATGGCAAATCTGGGAATTGACATGCCCAGAAGCATGGCCTCCTACAGTGTCGAGGAGGCAGAAAGGATCGCTGAAGAACTGGGTTACCCTGTAGTGATCCGTCCTGCTTACACAATGGGGGGCACAGGCGGCGGTCTTGTGTATAACCTCGAAGAGTTGAGGGTCATAGCAGCACGAGGCATAGCTGCCAGCATGGTGGGGCAGATCCTTGTAGAGGAATCTGTCCTTGGCTGGGAAGAGCTTGAGCTGGAGGTCGTAAGGGACAGCAAGAACCAGATGATCACGGTATGTTTTATCGAAAACATCGATGCGGTAGGTGTACACACGGGAGATTCCATCTGCGCAGCTCCGATGCTGACTATCAGTGAAGAACTTCAGAAGCGACTGCAGAAGTATTCCTACGATGTGGTTGAAGCTATCGGTGTCATCGGTGGAACAAATGTCCAGTTTGCACATGATCCTAAAACAGGCAGGGTTGTTATAATTGAAATCAATCCACGTACATCACGCTCTTCAGCACTGGCGTCCAAGGCGACCGGATTCCCGATAGCCTATGTATCATCTTTGCTTGCTGCCGGACTCACCCTTGATGAGATACCTTATTGGAGGGACGGGACACTTGATAAATACACACCTTCAGGCGATTATGTGGTCATCAAGTTCCCTAGATGGGCCTTTGAGAAGTTCCCTGGCTCCATAGACAAGCTAGGAACCCAGATGCGTGCAGTCGGTGAAGTCATGAGCATCGGTAAAAACTATAAGGAAGCGATGCAAAAAGCCATTCGGTCTCTGGAGATCGGTCGTTATGGGCTAGGCTTCGCAAAGGACTTCAACGAGAAAACACTGGATGAGCTGCTCATTTTGCTGGCTGAGCCTTGCAGCGAAAGACAATTTATCATGTATGAGGCGCTCAGGAAAGGTGCAGACATAGATACCCTCTATTCACTGACCTATATCAAGCCATATTTCCTTGAGCAGATGAAGGAGCTTGTTACTCTTGAAGAAGATCTGCTCAAATATCGCGGAACTCCCCTTCCGGATGAGCTCTTGATCAAAGCCAAGAAGGATGGTTTTTCCGACCGGTATCTTTCTAAGATTTTGGGTATAAGCGAATCTCAAATCCGTGAAAACAGGACAAAGGTTGGTGCTGTTGAAGGATGGGAAGCAGTTCCTGTAAGCGGCGTTGAAAACGCATCTTACTACTTCTCCACCTATAACGCACCCGACGCCACTACAGTAAGCAACAGGAAGAAGGTCATG
The DNA here is from genome assembly GCA_002428605.1 of Clostridiaceae bacterium UBA6085. GTDB lineage: Bacteria > Bacillota > Clostridia > Clostridiales > Clostridiaceae > Youngiibacter. The sequence continues at coordinate 15,737 of DIXH01000025.1, read as the reverse complement.
GTCCTGGGAGGAGGCACCAACAGGATAGGACAGGGCATAGAATTTGATTATTGCTGTGTTCATGCTGCCTATACCTTGAAGGACTTGGGTTACGAGACAGTCATGGTAAATTGCAACCCGGAAACAGTCTCGACAGACTACGATACATCTGACAAGCTCTATTTCGAACCGCTGACTGTAGAGGATGTCCTAAGCATATATGAAAAGGAGAAGCCTGAAGGTATAATTGTTTCCTTCGGTGGTCAGACTCCACTAAATATAGCAGGTGAACTGGAGAAGGCTGGGGTTAAAATCCTCGGTACCTCCCAGGAGACCATTGACCTTGCAGAAGACAGGGACCTGTTCAGGAAAATCATGGAAAAGCTGGAAATTCCCATGCCTGAATCAGGAATGGCCGTCAATGTTGAGGAAGCAATCGAAATCGCACATCGTATAGGTTATCCACTTATGGTCAGACCCTCCTATGTTCTGGGAGGACGCGGAATGAAGGTTGTCCATGATGATGAGATGCTCAGACAATATATGATATCTGCGGTAGGCGTGACAAAGGAAAGGCCTATTCTGGTTGACCGCTTCCTCAAGGACGCAACTGAAGCTGAGGCTGATGCGATCGCTGACGGTAAAGACGCATTCGTGCCTACAGTAATGGAACACATAGAATATTCCGGCATACACTCAGGCGACTCCGCCTGTGTCATCCCACCAATCAGCATAAGGGAAGAGCACTTGAAGACAATCGTTGAATATACCAAGAAGATCGCCAAAGAGATGAAGGTCGTAGGTCTTATGAACATGCAGTACGCCATAGAAGGTGACAAGGTTTATGTTCTGGAGGCTAATCCAAGGGGCTCAAGGACAGTCCCGTTGGTCTCAAAGGTCTGCAACATACCCATGGCCAGCATTGCAACAGAGATCATCATGGCAGTGCATTCCGGTGAGAATTATGACATGAGCCAGCTGGTAAACAGGAAAATCCCTCATTACGGTGTCAAGGAAGCTGTATTGCCTTTCAACATGTTCCCGGAGGTACATCCGGTCTTGGGGCCTGAGATGAGGTCAACAGGAGAAGTGCTTGGAATGGCTGATTCATTTGAACTTGCCTATGTAAAGGCGCAGGAATCCACAGCCTTTCCGCTGCCAACTTCGGGAACTGTCCTGATCAGCGTAAATGACAACGACAAGCAGGAAGTGCTGAAGGCTGCCAGGGTGTTCATGGAAGTCGGATTCAAGATCAGAGCTACCACGGGAACCTGCTCCTTCCTCAAGAAGAACGGAGTTAACTGCGAAGAGATCAAGAAACTCCATGAGGGTCGTCCTAATATTTCTGACAGCATCCACAACAAGGAGATCAGACTGATAATCAATACTCCAAGCTCAAGAATTAGCGAATTCGACGACATCTCCATCTGCATGCTGGCAGTAAGAAACAAGGTACCTTACATTACAACCATGACCGCAGCGTATGCAAGCGCAAAAGGAATTGAGGCATATATCAAGAATAATTTCCCGTTGTCAATGAAACGTTCCCTTCAGGAATACCATGAGGACATAAGATAGCATTATAGTCATAATATTCAAAATCTCCCCTTATGGCAGACAGTTAAAATACTGTTTATCATAAGGGGAGTTTCATTTTGGAAATATTGACTATAGAATCACCAGAGATTTCATGATTCAAGGTTGATGACTTACTTCTGTTTGATATGGTTAAGCTTTCGCCTTCTATCTTACATCTGGAGTCACAGGTTTCTGCAAGCCTTCTGGCAACGTTTTTTGAGGGGAATTGGTACTATTCAGTTCACATCTCTTAAGTGCTTTCTCTTTCTACCAAGGAAGCGTTGAATATCAAATGCTGAGGACTGGGCTTATGATCCGATGGAGCCTCGATGTCCTCAATGATCATCCTTGCGACCTTCTCTCCCATTTCGTGTGCTGGTATTTCAAGTGCTGTCATTGTGGTTTCGAGCATACTTCCAACTGCATGGCCGGTAAGACTCATAAGCCGGATATCCTCCGGAACTCTGAGTTTCCTTTCTTTTATTGCTCTCATAGCTCCGATACCCTGGATATCAACTGAAACCATAATTGAATCGAGCTTTTCATTGTTATCTAATAGCTTCTTCGCACAATTATAGCCATATTCAAATGTATTTGATGGCTCCAATGAAGTATTGTAGTTCTCTTTCAGATTTAGTTCCTTGATTACTCTGTTATAGCCCTTATACCTGTCTCTGTAGGGAGCCAGATGTGTATTCCCATTTATCAGCCCGATTTCTTTGCAGCCTTTACGCGCTAAAAACATGGTGCCCTCATAACCGCATGCCTCATAGTTTGCAATTACGCTGCTGACTGATGTGTCCTGGTCTCTGACAATCTGTGCTATTGCAATGCCGCTTGCTTTGATGTCATGAAGCAATCTGACGTTTCGTCCGGTACCTGCAATTATTATCCCATCTACAAAACCGTTCCTGAGTCTGCTAAGGCTTTCTTTTTCGATATCAGGATCATCTTCAGTGTTGCATATCAGTGTGGCATAATTGTATTTCCTTGCTTCCTTTTCAATTCCCTGCATGATTTCTGAGAATATTGCCATGTGCAGCCTCGGAAGAACAACACCTATGGTGTGCCTTTTCCCCTTCTTCAGCCCCTGGGCAAGGACGTTGGGCTGATAGCTCAGTTCCTTCACAGCGGCTAATATCCGGGCCCTTGTCTCAGGATGGACATAGGCAGTATCATTAAGCGCCCTGGATACCGTGCTGATGTCTACACAAGCCAGCTTTGCCACATCTTTCATTGTAGCCACAATATCATCTCCTTTATGACAGCATTATACAATCGATTGCTTATATTTGACAATTTATTATTGTGATAGAACAATGGAACCACTCAGAATGATCTGANNATACCGATTTCACAGACAATAATATGCAAAAAATTGTAGGTTGCACATAATCCATTGACGTCTTAACCATGCTGTGATTAAATTGTATCACAACATACAAACGTTTGCAGATAAAAATTGTCTAGCGCGCAAGTTAATGATTAACTGCAAATGATCTGTCAACTATAATACACATTAAAAGGAGATTTGAAATGACTAAGACTAAAAATTTCAAGACTATATTCCCAGCTGTATCGGTTCCGCTTAATGATGACTATTCAATCAATGAGGGAGAATTCAGAGCATATCTAAGATGGCTCAAGAGTTTCTATGATAAGGGGATCCAGGGACTTGTATGCAACGGCCATACCGGAGAAATTACAGGACTTTCAAGAAAAGAGCGTAACAGGGTAGTTGAGATATGCTCTGAAGAATGTGGAGATATAATGACGATAATCTCCGGAATCAACTGTGAAAATACTATCGAGTCTATCGAAATGGCTAAGGAAGCAAAAGCAGCCGGAGCCGATGGAATACTCCTTATGCCTCCACACATGTGGCTTAGATTCGGAATGCATCCAGACGCACCTTTCCATTATGTAAAGGATGTTGCTGAAGGCGCTGACATTGATATCATAATCCACTTGTATCCAGCAACATCAAAGGCTAATTATCCCGTAGAGAGTCTTATAAAGATGTGCAAGGAAATAGACCATGTAAAGTCCATAAAGATGGGAACAAGGGTAACATCGATCTACGAGCATGATGTAAGATTACTAAGGAAAGAGTGTCCTGATATTTCCCTGATCACCTGCCATGATGAGACACTTTGCGTAAGCTGGTTCCCAGGGATGGATGGAGCTCTGATAGGATTCGCAGGCTGTGTTCCTGAACTGATTTGCCCGGCATGGGAAGTCTTCAGGAATCCGGAGAATCATACGCTCAAAGAGGCTCAGAATTGGTCAGACAGGATATTCCATATATCACAGGCAATCTATGGTGGCGGACAGCCTTCAGGTGAAGCACACGCAAAATTGAAAGAGGCTCTTGTACAAAGAGGTATCTTCACAAACGGAATAATGAGAAAGCCTGTACTTCCTCTTAATCAGGAAGAAAAGGACTGGGTTGGTGTAGGACTTGAGAGAAGCGAGCTGCCCGTCGTTGATATGAATCAGTATAAGTAGCCGCTGCTGATCTGGTTAATAAACAGGGCGAAATCATAAAGCCCTGTTTAATTAACCAAACTGCATTTCAATTTATAGAGTCTGGGGGGATTTCTGTGAGTGTAAATGAAATTACCAANNTACCAATACCGATTTCGGATCTGATATTAAGGTACTGCCAGCAAAGGAACTGCTAAAGCGCATAGGGCCAGGACTAATAGCAACAGGCATTGTCATAGGACCCGGCGCAATTACTACAGCTTCAATGATTGGCGCTAACTATGGCTATGCGCTTATTTGGCTACTCATTCCTATCGTTCTTATGGGGATAACATTCATGATGGTAACAAACAGGCTGGCAATATTGACCGGGCTACCTACCATCCATTCAATCAGAAAGTATTACGGCCCGGTCGCTGCCAATGTAGTGGGGATTGCAACATTTTTAGCTTGCCTGTTCTTCACTATTGGTAACGTGACTGGTACAGGTGCAGGTGTCACCCTTATTTCAGGAATCAACTGGAAAATCGGATCGGCATTGATGGTGGCAGTTGTAGTATACTGTTATTTCGGTAAAAACGTCTATTCAAAGGTTGAAAAGATCATAACTCTATGTATATTGGCAATGATCGTATCTTTCTATGCAACCATAATTGGAGTTGGGGGCCCTAACTGGGGTGATATGGCAGGTGGATTTACCGGGTTTGCTGTTCCTGCAGGCAGTCTTGCCACAGCACTTGCATTCATATCCACTAATGCTGCTGTGACAACAGGTGTTTACAACACTTATCTTGGAAAAGAGAAGAAGTGGAGGAAGGAAGACCTGTTCAACGGAGTCATGATGACTGATGCGGCGATACATATACTAAGTGTAGTGATGATCTCCGGTGCAATTATCCTTGTCGGTGCAATAGTACTCCATCCAACAGGATCGACAATAAAAGCACCTGCACAGTTAGCAGAGATGCTGTTCCCCATCATGGGCAACGCAGCAAAATACGTCATGGGTATAGCACTCCTTGGAGCTGGTTTCTCATCACTGCTAGGTAATACACAAAGAGGAATGGTTCTTCTTGGTGCTGGTTTCGAAAAGGAAGTCGCTCTCGAGTCAAAATGGGTCAAGTATGGAAGTTTGGCTTCATTGATTTTCGGAATGGCAGTCGCTTACAGTTTTGGAGGTTCTCCAACACAGCTGATACTTTTCGCGAATCTGGCTACTTCAATCTCAACACCTATCGCCGGACTGTTCATAGTTCTGATGATATGGAGAAGTGACATAAACAAGGGATTCAAGAAACCTACACTTTTGAGAATAAGCATGACTCTAAGCTATATATTTGTTCTCTTCATGACATTCTCAGCACTTAGCAGCCAGATACCTAAACTTCTTTCTACATTAGGTTTATAGAAACGTACATAGTTGAATATCGGTTCAAAAAAAAGGATGTAATGATAATTTACATCCTTTTTTGACGCTGCTCTAATTTTTTTCATATGCTTAATTAATATGGCATGCTGATTCCTCAAGTTTTTTCAGGTTCGCTCGAAGCGTTCCAGCTTCATAGTTACCTGGTTGTCCATGTCAGGGCATTGTACAGTAATACTGTCGCCTTCCCACCACGGTAAATTACCTCCAAACTGAAAGGTGAGCAGATTTGGAAACATATCGTGATAGAAAAATCCGCACAATCCACCACAATCATAGCAGCTGATATCGAATTGCTCCCCTACCTTATGTCCAGCACTGCATTCACCTTTTACACCTGTCACTATGCCTTGGATCTTGTATCCTATCCCCGGATCTGTTGCCATTGATGAACCTCCCCCTTCAAATTCGAGCCACTATTCCTGGTCGGAACTTATTCCGGCCAGGAATAGTATTTCAACTGGTTTCTTTTCTCAAGATCACATCTTCTCAACAAGCTCCAGGAACTTATCCAGCTCCTCGGGTTCCATATGGGAGCCGTTCTTGTCCTCTGGGTATGCTGCTGTGCGCACATCGTTAGCCCATGCGCCATACACGCCCGAGGCCCACTTCAGGAAGTGGTCATAAGTTTTGGCATGTGAAGCAGGATTGGCCATCAGTCCGAACAGGTCCATGTCTACCATCTCACTGCCGTCGCATGCTCCTCCAGCTGCAATTCCAATTACCGGCACGCGCATCTTTTTAGCCACAGTGTTGCTGACTTCGATCGGAACCAGCTCTATTGACATGGCCTTCATGCCGTTCTCCTGGTATTCATAGGCCATCCTGTAGACCTTCATTGCTTCCTCAGCGGTCTTGCCTATTCTCTTATAACCTCCGAACGCACCCATGGTCTGCCATCCGGATATGGCACCTACATGCCCATATATTGTCGCATAATTATCAGCGACATATTTCAGCGTCTCGTTGTTGATGCCCATCGGGAGTATTGAATCCGCACCTGCCATATGGAATTTTGAGAAGTTTGCCAGTGCTTCTTCTTTGGATGCGAATGCAACAGTATCAGTTACATAGTTGATATGCATTCGCTTAGCAAAGCTTCGATACGCGGTAATATGTGCAGGTGCTAGCTTTAACGCCTCATCCGGTCCCAATCTCAAGTCCGATGGCGGCAGACGGCATACATCAACTCCTGCAAATTCGGCTGCCAGCATGAACATCGGTCCCAACATGGATGGGCAGTGCTGTACGATAGGAGTACCTTCATCCTTCAACTGCTGCAGATAATGGATAGTCTTGCGGCCTTTCTGCGCCATTGACATTTTGGGAAATGGGCTGAACATCTTGTTCATTTCTGCTTCTGTCATTTTTACTGCTCCTTTCGAAATCCTATACAACCATATACTCTCTCCACTTCCGCGGTTAGATTCCATTAAGTCAGGGAACGGATGTACTTTTCAGCTTTTTTGGCCAGGATGTCACGCCTTAAGGCTGAGAGTTCCTCACCAAAAAAGTCCTTTATCTGCTCCATTGTCACATTCTGACGCTCAGAGATTCCAAGTGCCTCTTCCTCCAGCTCCTCCCTTGTCACCTCAAATCGCTGGGTCTCAATGATATTTTTTATCAAAAGTTCTGCCTTTACATTCCGGTATGCAATCTTCTTCAATTCCTCATAAGAATCTCTTTTTTCCTCAGGTGTCAATATCTCGTACTGACCGGTCACAAACGATCCGTACTGAACCCGATGAGCCTCTTCGATTAACAGCAGTCTAAGCTCTTCTTCGAACAGATCCCGAGGAACATCTATTTCCTGCGAATCTATATATTTTTCAATTCCATTATTTTCCATTTCCCCTACCCCCGAACTGACCAAATTGAAGTCAATTTTAAAACAAGAAAATGCTGTCCATAACCTCATTGTATACTCTATCATAGAAAATAAAATGTTAATCAAATGACATAAATATTAATAATCGTCAAATTTTGTTTCAATATTCTTGCCGCAATATCATACAATACTGTTTCAGCCAGAATTCAAAGTGACCTCGGTCTATCCTTTAAGGACATCGATCGAGGCCATAAAAATATTCAATTGAATCCATTCTCTATTTATAAGCATCCGTGACACCAGCTTCTGATGTTATCAAGGCTGCCGCAGCTGAGGATGCACTCTGAAGTGCAAAGCATGTCACGAGTGTGGGATCCACAATTCCAGCTTCCATCATGTTCACATATTCTTCTTTCAAGCAATCAAACCCGAAGCCAGCTGGTTGCCGTAATATCTTAGCAATAACTTCAATGCCGCATAGTCCTGCATTATCTGCAATTTGCCGTGCCGGAGCCTCCAACGCCCCTGCTATTATGAGAACGCCGGTTTTTTTATCTCCTGAAAGCGTATCTGCATACGCCCGCAATGCCGGAATGCACCTGATATAAGCTGTACCTCCCCCCGGAACTATCCCCTGCACTAATGCTGCTTTTGCAGCATTCAGGGCATCCTCTGCGCGCAGTTTTTTCTCCTTAATTTCCGCTAAAGTAGGTGCTCCTACTTCAATGAGCGCTATCCCGCGACCGAGTCTTGCAATGCGCTCTCTCAGCTGTTGCCTGTCGAATTCATATTTGGATCTTTCATGGAGAATCCTCAGGTATCTTATCCTTTGGTCAATATCCTCTACTTTTCCGGCTGCTCCACTGATAACAGTATTGCGCCTCTCCACCCTTACATTGGAAGCACGTCCCAGCATCTCGGGAGTTGTGTCTCTAAAATCTGAATATCCTGCAGCTTCACTGAAGAACACTCCTCCTGTAAGCAATGCAAGATCCTCCATCATTGCCACCCTACCTTCACCGTAGGCAGGAGGATTAACAGCTACAGTATTCAAAATACCACGCATCTTGTTTTCCACCAATAGTCCAAGTGCCTCACCCTCAATGCTCTCGCTTACTATCAGTAAAGGACTGCCAAGAGGAGCCAGCTTTCCCATCAGAGGAATAAGTTCACGACTGCCAGTAATCTTCTTGTCAGTAACCAATATATATGGGTTTGTAAGTTCAGAAACCATCTTCCGGCTATCATCAGCCATCTGAGGCAACAGAAAGCCTCGGTCAAACTGCATACCCTTTTTTATCTTCAGAACTGTTTGCAAGGTGTCAGACTCCCTCACAGTGACACCATCACCACCGACCTGCCATATTGCATCTGCAATTAGTTCTCCCAATTGCTGATCCTGCGCAGATATTGTAGCCACCTGTGCTATTTCACGTTGCATCCGAACCGGAACGGACAGTTTCCTAATAGCTGCGACAGCCAACTCTGTCGCATTCTGTATCCCTTTTTTCATCAACATGGGTTCTGTTCCAGAAGCAATGTTCTTAAAACTCTGGTTTATGATATGCTGTGCTAGCACTATAGCTGTAGTTGTCCCGTCCCCCGCGGTTTCATTGGTCTTTAAGGCAACTTCCTTGATAATCTTAGCGCCTATATTTTCAACAACGTCTGAAAGCTCTATTTCTTTTACTATTGTTGCGCCGTCATTAGTCACCAATGGGTAGCCATCCTTGCTCTGGATCAATACATTCCGTCCTCTAGGTCCCAATGTAATTTTAACCACATCCGCGAGCTTATCAATGCCCGTCTTTATCTTTTTACGAACATCTATGCTGTATGTGATTTTTACCGTCAATTACATCTCCCCCTTCCTGAAGCACAGGTGACATGTTCGTAAAACTTCCTTGAACCAGTGATGGACTTATGTCACTTAGCCTTGAGCACTTTTTCTTTCCATATGACTCGTTTCGATTCTTTTGCTTTAGTTATACTGCTTCTATTTTGCTAATTGTCTCCACTTTTTAGTTTACTCTTATCTTGCTGCAGCTGCAAAGTTTATGGACATTGCAAAGACTGCTGGATAAACTTGATGTGATTGAGTTGTTTGAGTCTCCTGAGCATAGTCGACTGCCTGGTGAAGTGACTAAAAACCAGGAAGAGCTATTCCTTGCCTTGGGAATAACTCCTCCATCGTTATAATTCTCGGGAATCAAGGTTGTAATCGAAATAACCTCTTGCGTACTATCTTGTCCAACTATAGGTTAATTGAAAAAGTAACTTCCGCTTTGTCAAACTAAATTCCACACATGGAAGAATCAAGAATTTCTTTGATGTGTATGGTTTTTTAGTCAGATCATTTAATGATTTTTGGTTTCTGATGGAGTACAATGATGCTGACGGAAGCAAGTATCCGGCCCTTTTTTGGGCATGGTGAACCAAGGATGAGATTTAACTGACTTTTTGAAAGTGTAAATTCCACCCCTGCGGGAACACTTTGATTTGATTCAATCCGGATGGTGCCTCAAGTCGATTTCAGTTATTTTTTAAGAAGAGATGGGTGCAGTGTGACCTTATCTGGTGGGATAAGTACTGCACCCATCTTTTTTAGGATCTCCTCGCCATATAGAGCGGCAAAAACCGCATAGGGAGTCTTGTCACCCAGGTTCGGACGGCTGTAGGAGTTGATGAGGTTCATCATCAGGCTTATGTCTTCCTGGGTGAAGCTGTCCATAGGAGTGCCTTTAGGGATGATGCGCCTGATAAGCGTATGGTTGTTTTCTATCGCTCCCTTCTGGTATGCAGCCTGAGGATTGCAGTAGAAGACCTTGGTCCTCTGATTGCCCTGTAGGTCCTTCTCGATGGCTCCAGGGTTTGAGAACTCACTGCCGTTATCACCAAGTAGAACCTGGAACAGTCTGCAGAAAGCCTCAGGCTGCAGTTCTTCATACAGCCCGTCAAAGATGTCGATGACAGATTTGGAAGTATTGGCATCCCTGATGAACGCAAGCATCAGCTGGGGAACCACGAAATGCAGTGTCAGGAGAACCTTTCCTCCCTTTTTCCCTTCGACCGAATCCATTTCCACGAGTGTCAAACCAGGATTCTCAGACATGAAATTCAGAAAGTCCTGGTAGGTCCTGTTAATGCGGCACTTCCTGTCCACTTTGAAGGAGTCTCTTTTCTTCCTACGTTTCCCCATACGTACGACACGCGGCATATCAAGGTTCCTTGCCTTGAAGATACCGGAAGCAACATAGCCATACAGCGTGCGTTCATTCTGCATGATCTCATCGGCATGGTTAACGCAGATATGGTGCAGTGACTGTCCTTTAAGGAGCAACGGACTTATTATGGCGTCAAGCCTCAGGACCTCTTCCTCAGTGATCTGAAGGCCTTGTCGGGCTTCAGTGAGCGTTTGCTCGTATTCCTTTTGTGCATGGATAGCAGAATACATTCTTTTCTCCAGTGTGCATTTGCGCTTACTCTCACAGCCGTTGCATACATAGGGCGGTTTGGAATGTTTGGAGCAGACTTCAGGCACATAAGACGAACAAAGAGAAGCGCAGCTATGGGCATTGCAAAAAGCACATCTGCGCTTGCATCTCTCGTTACCGCAAAGGTGCTGTGCGGGACAGCCCATTCTGTTCAGACAGTCGTTGAATGCATTGTTGTAACATCCGCTCTTCTTGAACTGGATATGGCATTTGATTTCCTTGGGAATGGTGGTGGGATCCTTATCAAGTTCCCTTGCTATGAACTTGAAGGATTTCCTTTCTGTCAGTAATCCCTGGATCTTGATTCTGTCATCCAATGTAAGGTGAGTGTTCTTCATCATGATTTCCTCCTGAGAGGCACCATCCCCACCATCTTACCCTTATGACAAAGTAACTTCCACTTCCCACTTTGTCATAGTAATTTCTACTAGTACATTTTAGTAGGGTTGAAATTACTTTTTCAAATAAGATTGTCCAACTATACCAAAGGTATATTAGGGAATAACTAGACATTTCAGAAAGCTCCATATATAATGGCTCAACCATGCGGTTTATACAATATGTTGTGGTTTTTCCCTTTGTAGGAGTATCACCGTCTCAATGTGTTGTATATTCGGAAAGAAACACCCAGTTCATAACGAATACTCGCAATAACATCCTACAACAACAAAAGCCCCTGATAAAAATCAGGAGCTTTTGTTGTATCAATATTTGGGTACTAATATGAGATGGCTAGGCTAAAAATTGTACAAGCAGTACTTCCTTATATAAATGCTCTTCCATGTAATTTCTTCAGCTCTTTTTTAGTAAATTCCCTGCCTCACCTTTTCCAGTGCCTTGAGGTCAAACTTTTTCGTCTTAAGGAACGCCTCTGTCACTTTCTGAACTTGTTCCTCAGATCCGCCGAATAGGATCTCCTCCCATGTTGAAGGCAAAACCTGCCAGGAGACCCCGAATTGATCCTTGCACCATCCGCAATTCTCTGCCTCGGGCACTGCCGAAAGCTTTCCCCAGAAGTAGTCTATCTCCTTCTGGTCCTTGCAGTTTACTATGAGCGAAAACGCCTCATTGAAAGTGTAATCCACATCATACCCATTATCCATGGCAGATAAAGCTATACTGTCTAGTTTAAACGCGGCGAAATTAACTTTGGCCTTCGCTGATTGCGCTTCACCCTCAGTGTATCTACTTATCTGTCCTATTTCCGTGTTTTCGAACACCTCAGCATAATATCTAATCGCTTCCTCGGCTTTACCACAGGATCCATCCGAGAACAACAGGTTGGGCGTGATCTTCTGAACTTTCAGTCCGCCATCTATTAACATCAGCTGCCAGGACAAGCCGTAGCGGTCCTGAACCCAGGCGTACCTCTTGCTGAAAGGGTATTCCCCCAGAGCCATCAACTCGGTCCCTCCCTCACTCAGTGCCTCCCACATTCTATCCACTTCCTCAGAAGTAGAGCAGGCGACCATTAGCGAGATGGACGGATTGAACTTGAAGTAAGGTCCTGCGCTGATTGCCATGAACTGTTGCCCTGCCAGTTCAAAGCTCACAAGCTCCGCATCATCAAAAGGAGGTGGGTTTTTTATGACTTTAGTGCTCACGAGTTTTGATTTTTCAAATAGGCTGACATAAAACAGGGCTGCTTCTTGGGCTTCCTTGTCATACCATAAATGTGGAACTATTTTTTGCATATTAATCTTTCCCTTTCTTGATCCATCAAATTATATAAGTCCCGCTTGGATTAATCAGGACTATAGTTTGTTTGTCAATTTTATCGTGCCTTCCGATTTCGAATTTTCATCGAAAACAATGTCTTTAACTCTTCCCTTCTTTCTGGAACTCGCCATAATCTTCGAAGAAACAACCTCATTACATTATTAAATGCTATTTAGCTATTTTAAGCAACCTTGCATTAAGAGATACAATTATTGTGCTTAAAGACATCAATACGGCACCAACCGCTGGACTTAATATTACCCCATATTTTATCAAGACCCCAGCTGCTATTGGCATTGCAATGATATTGTAGCCAGTTGCCCATATTAAATTCTGGATCATCTTACTATAGGTTGCCTTGGATAATTTTATTATCTGGACAACATCAAGTGGATTGCTCCTAACAAGGATGATATCCGCAGTTTCGATTGCTACGTCAGTACCTGCCCCAATCGCAATTCCTAAATGTGCCTTTGCCAGCGCAGGAGCATCGTTTATCCCGTCACCAGTCATAGCGACCATACGGTTCTCACTAACAAGCTGCTCAATTTTCAATGATTTCTCATGTGGCAGCACTTCGGAAATAATTTTTGAGATACCCAGTTCTTGTCCTACTTTTTGTGCTACACGATTGTTATCACCAGTTAGCATTATTGGTTCAATTTGCATTGCTTTGAGCTCAGCTATTGCATCAAATGCAGTGTCCCTTATGATATCAGACAGGGCAATCATTCCAACAAGTATGTCATTCTCTATAACAAATACTGTCGTTTTACCTTCCCCGGTAAGACGTTCAAAATCCACTTGATTGTATGCGATTCCTTCTGAATTCATATAACCAGGACTGACAATAAGAACTATCTTCCCATCAATTGAAGCACTCAGCCCTTTGCCCGGTATGGCCTGAAATTCACTTACATCAGCCATTTGTACTTTTCTATTCTGTCCTTCCAGGACTATACTTTTAGCAATCGGGTGCTCAGACTGACTTTCGACTGAATAGGCAAGAGTCAGCAGATGGCTCTCATCAATCCCGTATGGTACAATATCCGTTACTCCAAATTCACCCATAGTCAAGGTGCCTGTCTTATCGAACACAACTGTATCAATTTTTCGTGCCATTTCAAAGTTTGACCTGTTTCGAATCAACAATCCATTCTTAGCTCCAATGCTAGTTGATACAGCGGTAACCAAAGGAGTTGCCAAACCTAGGGCATGAGGGCAGGAAATGATAACAACAGTGACTGCACGTTCCATGGCAAAACTAATGGATTCCCCAAGCAACACCCAAATTGTAAATGTACTGATTCCACCAATGACAGCAATATAAAACAGATACTTGGCTGCAACGTCTGCAAGTCGCTGAGTCTTGGATCTGGATGACTGAGCTTCATTGACAAGCTTTATTACCTGGGAGAGGAATGTATCATCACCTGTTCTTGTGACCTTAAACTTTAATGCTCCTTCGGCATTTATCGACCCACCGACAACCTCATCATTAGTTGACTTTTCAACTGGCATCGATTCACCAGTCAGCATGGATTCGTTAACAGTAGATCTTCCCTCCGTCACCTTACCATCTATGGGTATTTTTTCACCTGGTTTAACCAGCAGAATCATTCCTGTTCGAATATCGGCTACAGCAATATCCGTAATCTCACCATTCTCATCAACCAAATGAGCAGTTTCTGGCATAAGCTTAACCAGTTCCTCCAAAGCTCGTGATGCTCCCAAAACCGATCTCATTTCAATCCAGTGACCCAAGAGCATAACTGAAATAAGGGATGCCAGTTCCCAGAAGAAATCAGACCCAACTTGCGTAAATACAGTTACGACACTGTATACATAAGAGACGCTGATTGCGAGTCCTATAAGCGTCATCATAGCTGGAGCCTTCTGTCTCAGTTCGTCAATTGCACCGACGAAGAAAGGCTTGCCCCCAATAATAAACAGTATAGTAGAGAGTGCTAACAATATGTATGAATCACCGCCGAATCTCCAATCAACCCCCATGAACATTTGGATCATTGGAGATAGCGCCAGTATTGGGGCTAGCAGAATCAGTGACAGGAAAAATCGTCTGCGGAAATCAGCTACCATCATCGCATGATGGTCGTGATGATTGCCGCCATGTGAATCGTGGCCTTCCATATGTTCATCAGAAACTGAATGTCCATTTTTATGATCATTGGAATTTTGCATACGTTTCATCTCATAACTATGATTTTGATGTGCGTCGAGATCTGCTTTGGATTCAGTACTAACAGGTTTATTAGAGATTACTGTATCTCCATGATGATGTTCATGGGAATTGTGGGAGTTAACATCTTCATTTTTATTATTAGTACCAACCATAGAGTCAGCAGATTTTCCCATGTGTGAATCATCACCATGAGTATGCTGGTGATTATGATCATTGTGGTTCCCCAAGATTACTACCTCCTTCTGTCTTTAAATAAATACACTAATATAAATAATAGCGGATCTATACCATTAGGAAATAGACCCGCTCTGAAGTAACCTATTTAATGCTTATTTCGTCATACCATGATGCATGCATTCATGGTCTTCCATCTCGATTACTCCAAGATCGCAATGCAAGTAATGCATTACTTTGTGCTCGTACATTGGATCGTCTTTTTCTATTCCCATAAACGATGAACCAGACCCCATTTGATTAGCGACTAATTTAAGTATTTCACCACTTGGTCGCACTCCATGTTTTGCAAGTATCTTAACAGCAAGTGCGGGTGCAGCCTCTAAAGCTTTATCTGCTCTTGTCGCTGCAAATGCTGGTGTAGTTGAGAATAATGCAATCGCTATTGCTAATCCCGTTATTTTCTTAATCATTTATTTTCCAACCTTTCGTGAATCAGATTTAATCTTTTCTATACGCTTACTTTATACGTAAAATATGGAGAATAAATGAAGATAATAAATGAGAATTGTAACAACTCAGTAGTACTGTTAATTTCTCAACAAAATAGAAAATAATTCAAAGCTTGGTGCATAAGCTATATGGATATGCATCTATCATAGCCAAATTTATTTAATGTATGCTTTTTTAGTTCCTTTCGTGTAAATATCAAGTTTATCAAAAGCGAAAAACGATTAATAACTACTACAAAAATTTAGCTTAACCATCTATATTTTTTAATATGTGTACATAACCCTAATAATTATTCAGCTTATTTGCATATTTATTTAATGGCTACTGAATAATGCG